>DATMTC010000428.1:0-2099 GCA_035565115.1 Microbacteriaceae bacterium
AAGGCGGCCGCACCCCGCGCGTCGTATGCCACATCATCCAGGTCGTCGCCGCACACGGTGACGTGGCCCACCTTGCGCCCTGGCCGCGACTCCTTGCCATAGCTGTGCACCTTGGCCAGCGGATGCTCCGCGAAGGCCGCGACATACCGCTCCGGCATGGAATGGCCATCCGGGCCGCCGAGCACGTTCACCATGACCGCCCATGGCTGGCGGATTCCCGTCGCGCCGAGAGGAAGGTCGAGCACCGCTCGCAGGTGCTGCTCGAACTGGCTCGTGGTCGACCCTTCGATGCTCCAGTGCCCGGTGTTGTGGGGTCGCATCGCTAGCTCGTTGATCAACAGTCGATCGTCCGTCGTTTCGAACAGCTCAACGGCGAGCACACCGGTGACCCCGAGTCCTTCGGCAATTCGCACCGCGATGTCTTCAGCAACTGCCGCGATCTTCGCCTGTGACCGCGGTGCAGGCGCGATCACCTCCGCACACACGCCGTCGCGCTGCACAGATTCAACGACCGGCCATGCCGCGATCTCGCCTGAAGGACGGCGAGCAACGGACTGAGCGAGTTCCCGCCGAAAATCGACGAGCTCCTCGATCAGAAGCGCGCCGCCTCGGCCGTCTTCGGCGAGCGCGGTGAACCAGTCGTCAACACCGTGTTCGTCCGAGATGACACGCACTCCCTTGCCGTCGTACCCGCCTCGTGCGGTCTTCACGACGGCGCGTCCGCCGTGCGAAGCCAAGAACTCGGCGACCTCAACGGATGTCTCAACCTGCGCCCACTCGGGCATGGGCAGGTCCAGCTCTGCCAGCTTGCGCCGCATAGCCAGCTTGTCTTGCGCGAACTGCAGCGCATCCGGCCCAGGGTGCACCGCGATGCCCTCGTCGATGAGTGCGTGCAGCACGGCCTGCGGAACGTGTTCGTGATCGAACGTGACGACGTCGACGTCGCGCGCAAACGCCAGCACCGTGTCGGCATCCAGATAGTCGCCGACAGCAGTCGCAGCGAGATCGGCTGCCATTCCTGACGCTTCGGCAAGAACGCGGATGTCCAGGCCCAGGTTGATCGCGGCAGGAATCATCATTCTGGCGAGCTGTCCGCCTCCGACCACTCCGACCTTCTGCATTGCCATGAGACCTGTCCTTCCCGCACCCTGAGCAGGGCGACTGCGACGATGACGCGATAACCGGATACGATTTTCTTCGGCCAGACCCGTTGTCGGCCGAGTCCCCATGCAACAGGATAGGTCAGCCAGATGAAGCGGCTCATCGCGTCGTTGTACGAACGCTTCATTAGCGCTGCCTGGAAGTTCGGCATCGTGGGCCTGATCGGCTTCTTCATCGACGTCGGCATCTACAACGCACTGCGACTCGGCGCACTCGGCGACGGGTTCTTCTCCGGACCGCTGACGGCAAAGGTCGCATCCGTGGCGATCGCGACGATCGCGAACTGGTTCGGCAATCGGTACTGGGCGTTCCGAGAGCACCGTCGCAAGAACTTCATGCTCGAGTTGTTCGAGTTTGCCGCCGTGTCGGTCGCCGGCCTGGGAATCAGCCTGGTGTGCGGGTTCGTCTCGCACTACCTGCTCGGACTGAACAATCTGGTCGCAGACAACATCGCGGTGAACGTGGTCGGGCTGATCCTCGGCACGATCTTCCGCTTCGTTCTCTACCGATACTGGGTTTTCGGGCATCATCGCAAAGACGGGCTGACTGCTCGCAAAAGCCAGGAAGCGCGCGCCGCCGCACTCGCGATCTACGAGGACGAAGACGCAGCCAGCCACGATGCAGCGAGTTGAAAGTTCTGTCTGAACGAATCTGCAGGTGGCGCTGTCGCGATCACAGCATGCTCTTATGCCGTGCTCATACCCTCGGCACATGAGCACAGCCCAGACCAGGACAGTTCCGACCCCCACTGGCGGTATCGGCACCGTCAGCGCTGGCCGAGACCGCGCGTCGCTCTCATCACGACTCCCGCTGTTGATGCAGGTGCTCAAGTTCGGCGCGGTCGGCGGCGTCGGGTTCGTCGTCAACCTCGTCGTCTTCAATGTGCTGCTCGCCACGGTGTTTCACCCAAAGATCGTGCACTTCGGCCCGCTGTATGC
>DATMTC010000429.1:0-2590 GCA_035565115.1 Microbacteriaceae bacterium
ACATTCGTGAGTGCGAGCACGACGTTCTTCAGCGTGTCCGCTGCCGTCCATTCCCGGCCGTCGGGGCGCGGATGCTTCTGGTTGGCCACAGCGACGAGCGAGTCGATCGTGGGCGTGTCAGGAGTGTCGAGCACCTCGGCAGGCGTCAGCTTCTCGTAGGAGCGTGCGGGCGGCGCTTCTGTTGTGAATGCCTCTACGTTCGCCGCGTAACCGCCATCGGAGCGGACGTAGGTGTCCTCGCCAACGGGGGTCGGGTGAAGAAACTCTTCGCTTCGGGCACCGCCCATGAGACCGTTGTCCGCGTTGACGATCACATAGTCCAGGCCGAGTCGGGTGAAGATGCGCTCATAGGCGTCGCGCTGTTTCATGTAGCTGGCGTCGAGGCCCTCGTCCGTGTAGTCGAACGTGTACGCATCCTTCATGGTGAATTCGCGGCCGCGCAGCAACCCGGCACGCGGGCGTGCCTCGTCACGGTACTTGTCCTGGATCTGGTAGATCGCCAGGGGCAGATCTTTATAGCTGGAGTACAGATCCTTCACCAGGAGCGTGAACGCTTCCTCGTGGGTCGGGGCGAGCAGGTAATCCGTGCCCTTGCGGTCCTTGAGCCGGAATATCAGGTCGCCGTAGCTTTCCCACCGACCGCTTTCTTCGTATGCCTCCCGTGGAAGCAGCGCCGGAAAGTGAACCTCGTGCGCGCCTGCCGCAGCCATCTCCTCGCGGATGATCCGTTCGATTTTCGCCTTCACGCGCAGACCGAGCGGCAGCCAGGCGAAGATGCCGGCAGCTTGGCGACGGATGTATCCGGCACGCACAAGCAACCGGTGGCTGATCACATCCGCGTCTGCTGGGTCTTCACGAAGCGTACGGAGAAAGAAGTTCGTCAGGCGTGTTGGCACGCCTCTACTTTAGCGGCGCGACCCGCCTGCCCATGATGACAGCGGCGATCACCGCAGCAACCAGCAGAAGGCTCACGATGTTGAGCACGCCGTATCCCGCCCATGCCAGCACAACGCCGGCGAGGGCGCCGCCTGCGGCCCCGCACAGGTTCATCAGCGAATCAGACAAGCCCTGAACACTGGTGCGTTCGGCGACCGTGACCGATTCGGTCAGCAGGGCCGATCCCGCGATCGTGCTTGCCGACCAGCCGAGGCCGAGCAATATCAGTGCGACGATGACGCCCGTCTGGCTGTCGGCCGCGAACCAGTTGGTGACCAGCGCTCCGATGAGCAGCGCCTGTCCGCCGAAGATCACTGCGCCGCGTCCGACTCGGTCGCTGAGCCATCCGAACAACGGAGACAGGCCGTACATGCCTGCCGTGTGCAGGCTGATTGTCAGACCGATCATGACGACCGTCGCACCCGCGTGCGCCAGATGCACAGGAGTCATCGCCATCACGGCCACCATCGTCGTGTGGCTGAGCGCAAGAGCGACCACCGCTCCGGCTGCCCCGCGGTTGTGCCGGAGGATCGTCACGGCCGCCCAACGGCTTCTGCGTGCCGCTGGCACCGTGTGCGGCGCCGCGCTGTGCGCTGGATCACCACCACCGACGCCTGCAAGACGCTTCGCCACTCGCAACGGGTCTGGGCGCAGCACGATCAGGTAAAGCGCCGCCGCGAGGATCTGGCAGACAACGGTCAGCGCGAATGCGCCGGTCAGCGGCGGCATGCCGAATGCCTGCCCGATCTCGTCGCCAGGCGGAGCAAGGTTCGGGCCGATCACCACGCCGACGGTCGTCGCCCAGATCACCAGAGAGAGATCGCGCCCGCGGGTGCGAACAGCGGCCAGGTCGACCGCGGCGAACCGCGTCTGCAGATTCACGGCGCTGCCTGCTCCGAGCAGTCCGAAGCAAACCAGAAGCAGCGGAACACTGTGCATGGCTGCAGTCGCGATGACACCGACAGCACCGACCGCGGCGGCGAGCGTTCCGAGCGCAAGCGCCGGTCGCCTGCCGGATATCCCGGCGAGCCGTGCCAGCGGAACAGAGAACGCAGCGGCCCCCAGAGTCGTCATCGTGGCCGCCAGCCCAGCGAGCGCGTCCTCATGGGCAACCGCCACCACAAGCAGCGAGCCGAGCGACAACGCCGCACCCATGCCGACACCGCCAAGAATCTGGCCGGCAGAGAGCACGATCAGCACTCGCCGTTGAACTCCGTGGGCAGCGACGACGGAGCGTGCGCCAGTGCCGGGCGCGACCGGCCCTGGCACAGCGGATGCCGCTGGCTGAGTAACGCTCTCTGCGCCCGTCTTTTCCGACATGCGGATCAGGATAACGGTGGCTACTGACTTCCGCACCCGCCTGCCGACGAAGTGATGCGCCGCGCCGGGGTCCGCCCCCGTTCCAATCCCGTTCCAGCGATTGTGCCCACTTCAAGCGGGCGATATCGCTGAAACGGGATTGGGACGCTGTGCAATCGTGCAACCGTGCAACCGTGCAACCGTGCAACCGGCACGCATCCTAAGCTGGCCGCATGCCGTCTCGTCGCCCGCATGTCGCAGCATCCGCAGCTCAAAGCGAGTTAGCCACAGCACTGATCGATCTGCGCGCCAAGCTCGAACTGCCTTCCGGGTTCTCACGCGATGTGCTGGCAGA
>DATMTC010000430.1:0-1904 GCA_035565115.1 Microbacteriaceae bacterium
GGTCTGCAACATCCCTTCGCGCGGGGTTTACGTCGATGAGCGTGACGTCAACCCCGAGGATGCCGCGCAGCAGGCGCGCAACGCAGCATCCGATCATGCCCGCGCCGATGACGGAGACGCGGTCGCCGACGAGCGGTGCGGCATCCCACAACACGTTGATGGCCGTTTCGACGGCGCCAGCGAGCACGGCGCGGCGCGGCGGAATTCGATCGGGAACGACGGTGACGGCATCGGCCGGCACGACGAAAGCTGACTGGTGAGGGAACAGCGTGAACACTGTCTGCCCTGTGAGTGACTCTGGTCCTTGCTCGACGACGCCGACGTTCAGGTAGCCGTATTTGACCGGGCCGAGGCCCGCCGATTCTGGGTCGCCGAAGTCGCCTTCCTGGAACGGGGCACGCATGCGCTCGCGCTCGCTCTGCGGCACGTGCCCGGTGAACACCGAAGCCTCTGTTCCGCGGCTGATCCCGGTGTACAGGGTTCGCACGAGCACGTCGCCATCGTCGGGTTGCTGCAACGGTTCACGACGCAGCACGCCGACGCCGGGCTTCTCGATCCAGAACGCGGTGGCTTCGAGCATGGCTTCGAGCACATTTCCTCCCTGTGGTGAACCATTGTTCCCCGATCGGGGTGTTAATGGTGGAGCTATCAGAAACACGAGACGAGTATGACCAGAGTTCAATTCGCACCGATTTCATTGGCTGGGGCTGGAGCCGTAGCAGTGACCGTTCTCGCCGCCGTCTCCGTGGCCAAGCAAGAACCATGGCAACCGGCACTGCTCGGGCTGTTTGCTGCGCTCGGCTATCTGCTGGTTTCGACAGTGTTGCTGCTTCGTGGCCTTGGGCGAGCATCCGTGCTGCGATTCGGGCCGGCGAACGTCGTGACGACTGTGCGGTCAACACTCGTCGGCGTGATCACTGGAATCGTCGCTGCCTCGTTCGTCGCACCGATCCCGGTCGGCATCCTGGTGGCCGTTACCGTGCCTGCGCTGCTGCTGGATGCCGTCGACGGATGGATCGCCAGACGCACGAACTCGATCAGCGAACTCGGCGGGCGATTCGACATGGAAGTCGACGCGTTCTTGTTGCTCGTGCTCAGTGCATACGTGTCGCAGCGGTTGGGTGTGTGGGTGCTCGCCATCGGCCTGATGCGCTACGCATTTGTTGCGGCGGGATGGATCATGCCGTGGCTGCGCGGGCAACTCCCGTTCCGGTATTGGCGCAAGGTCGTGACCGCGGCCCAAGGCGCGGCGTTGACGATCGCTGCGGCCGAGGTGCTTCCCGGGTTCGACGTCGTGCTTGTGGCGATTGCGTTGGCCATGCTCGTCGAGTCGTTTGGCCGCGACGTGTTGTGGCTGGCGGTTAGGCGGCAATCACACCGCGCGCCCGCGACGCAGCAGAGCGATCAGGGTGATGCCGAGCAGAACGACGCCGATCGCATCCACCACGACCGTTTGCGGTACGAGCGTGAACGTCCAGGTCTCGGTGATCCCGAATAGCCCAACGGAAAGCGCAAGCAGCAGCGCAACAAGGCTCGCAATGGCGAATAACAGGCCAAGAACAGAAACGAGCGTGAACAGTCTGCCTCGCAGTGCGAGCATCCCGATCCCAAGCACGATCCCGGCTATTGCGTTGAGAATAAACAGCACGCCGAGCAACCCGCCCACGCCGTCGAAGACGAGAAAGAGATGGATGCCGCCGATTGCGAAGAGGACGATTGCGCTGAGAATTCGCATTGCAAGGAGTGGGCCTCGGCGAAGGCCGATGTCGCTTTGAGTCATCTGCGTACCTGCTTTCCGTTTCTGGCCTCCACCGGCGGCGACCTCATCAAGAACACGAGCTAACGGCCGAAAGAGTTCAATCGGTCGGCGATTGGGTCACCGCCCTATTCTGCGGGTTGAGTGG
>DATMTC010000431.1:0-4010 GCA_035565115.1 Microbacteriaceae bacterium
TCACCGTCGCACCCGGCCAGGCGCGCCAGCTCGAGACCTCGGTTGTCGCGCCGTCCGCGTCGGTGACGTAGAGCCCGTAACGTCCGTAATCGTTCGTGTATGCGTGACCGGCTGCCGCGGTCGCGCTATACGAGCAGGTCACCGAGACCTTGGTGCCCCACTTCACGCTCGTCAGGCGGATGCTTGCGGTGATCGGGCTGGCAGCCGACGACCCGGGCGCCGACGGGTTGACCGGGCTCAGCGTTGCGGCGATCGTCGGCGGAGTTGGAGGAGCCGTTCCAAGCGACATCGGCAGCACGATCGCAGCGGCAATTGCCGCGGCCGCCGCGACTCCGACGAGACCGACAGTCCAAGCGCGAGCACGACGACGCTGGCGCACTCGCGCAGTCAGGCCGGTGAGGATGTCAGGCGGTGCCGATGCGCCGTCGACGATTGCGGCAGGGCGCCCCCCTGGCGCATCCGCTTCGAGGATGGCGGAGGCGTCGTCGGCCGGGAGTGCTCCGAGCAGCCCGGGCATTCCCGCCAGCTCCGATACGGCGGCCACACACCGCTGGCACTGGCTCAAGTGTTGCTCGTATTCACGCCGCTCGGCCGAGGAGAGCGCGCCGAGAACGTAGGCGGCATCCCACTCGACGTATTGGTCGTGGCCGTACGGTTCTGCATTGTCGGTCATCGGGTCACCCCCTTCTCTTGCATGGCAAGTCGCAGTGCGCGCAGGCCGTAGTGCATGCGTGATTTCACGGTGCCTTCCGGAATGTCCAGTTCGCGCGCGACTTCGGCGACCGATCGACCGCCGTAGTACGCGTGCACGATCACGGCGCGATGCTCGTGCGACAGGGTTGCGAGCGCATCCGCGACCAGCCACGAGTCGAGCAGCGCATCCGTTTCGTCGGCGGTCACGCGCTCCGGCAGCGTGTCGGTCGCGATCTCATGCACGTTCTTCGCGCTTCGCCTCGAATCGATGACCAGGTTGCGCGCGACCGTGAACAGCCAGGCCCGAGCGGATGCTTCGCGCTGGTCGAGCACGGAGGGTTTGCGCCACGCACGCAGCAGGGTCTCCTGCACGATGTCGTCGGCCAGGGCTCGATCGCCGGTCAGGTGCATGACATACCGCCAGAGCGGTGCGGCATGATCGTCGTGCAGCGCGCGCATGAGCTCTGCTTCGTCGTTCGCCATGCGCATCCTCCTGCCTGCGATTGAGCCTGTCGATCCGCACCGGTCGATGTGAGCCGGTCGAGCTGCACCGGTTCGAGCTGCGTCGGTCGATCTGCACCCGGATAGTCCTTCTCCCGTATTCACGCAGCCGCGCCCGAAAAGGTTCATCGTTCAGGTGAGCGATTCCCTAGCGGTGCGTTGCTTTCATTGTGAACGCATTTGCGGTCTTCCGGCTGTTGCGCGGCAAAGCATCGCTCAGGCCGGCTCGAAGCCGACTGCAGCGAGCACCCGCATGAGCGTGTCCGGCCCGCCGACGTTCCCAGGCACCACGACGTAGAGCACGCGGTGGCCATCGAACGCGGTGAGATCCCAGACAGACACCCCTGGCAGCACCTGGCCGAGCACGCGCGCGGACCGTGCGCCGATGCCCACCCGCGCGACATCCGCCGAGGTGATGCCGCCCTTCGCGATGACGACGTCGACCGACTCGATGACCGCGCGCACGGCCGTGGTCAGCGCCTCCATGACTCTGCTTCCGTGCTCGAGCGTGTTGTGTTCGCTCGAACGACTGCGTTCGCTGGTCACGATGGCCAGCCTGCGCGCATCGAGCTGAGCGGATGCCGCATCAGCCGCATCAGCACCGGCCGCGGCGCTGTCGGCCAGTGCGGCCGCCGTGCTCACCAGTGCAGCATCCCCCCAGGCGGCGATCACCGGCTCCAGCTGGCGGGTCGCGCCGATCGTGTGCGAACCGCAGACCAGCAGGGTTCGCTTCGGCTCCGGCACGAGCGGTGTTTGCAACAGCCCGTCGCTCGTCACCCCGGCCAGTGCTGCCGCAAGCGGCGCGGCACAGCGCACGACGATGTCTCGACCGGCGCGCTGCACGGCCGTGATTGCGGCGGCGATCGCCAAAATGTCGTCGTCATCGAGCACGTCAGGCAGGATCACGTCGCCCGCGTCCGCGCCGCGCAACACCGCATCGAGGCCGCCGTCGCGCACGATCTGCAGCGGCACGTGAACGCCGCGGCGGCCGGACTTCTCCGCAACGTAATCGACGAGCCGGCTGTGCTGGAATCCGAACACCGGATCGCTCGCATACTCGGTCTCAGCCGCCGGAATCGCGACGCCGTCGATCGACACAAGGTGCACGCCGTCAACCGTCGTGCGGCCGCCGGCCGGGAACGCAGGAACGAACACCATCACCGAATCGGATGCGGCGGCATCGCCTGCGAATACGTCGCTTTCGGCGAAGACATGACCTCGCAGAGTCGAATCGCCGCGCAGCACGAACCGCACGTCGTCGCCCAGCCGCCGCGCGGCCTCCAGACCATCCGATCGCACTGCGCCAACGAGTGCGACTGCGGCAGCCTCGTCGATCGCTCGTGAGTTCGTCTGCACATAGACGCTGTCGTTATCGCGCAACGCTTCTGTGAGCAGGTCGGCGTTCGACTCGAGCAGCACCGTCACACCGGATGCCGACTGCGTGCCTGTGGGGTCGTCATCCAAAACGATCGTCTTCATGAGCACTCCTTGTGGTCGCTGTTGGTCGTTGGCGCTGTCTGGCGGTCGCAGTCTCGCGGTCGCAGTCTCTCGCGAAACGCCGCTGCTGCGACATACTCCGGTCGAAATCGCGGGGATTTTCGGTTCCGCCCGCACGAATTCAGGTGAGACGACGCGTCGAACGGATTATCCATCCGGCGACCCGTGTCACCTGAATTCGTGTCGTCCGACCGGTTTTGCCGCGGACACTCGACAGCCTAGTCATATTTCCTATAGGATCTTTTTGCAACGCGCTCGGACGGCTCAGCGGCTCAGCCAGACCGGCCGAATTGCGCCAGAGACACCGCAGACACCCGCAACGGAGCACAATGACACTCGATCAGAGCAACGCATACACAGCAGACACCTGGCCGATCGCTGCCTGTCTGCACGCATTCCCGCCCGTCGGCCGGGATGGCGTCGCGTTGCATGATGCACCTGCAGAGGTCTGGGATGACATGCTCTCCCAAATCGAAGACGCGGGCTTCAACCTGATCGAACTGGCAGACAGCCACATCCGCCCGGCCGACCTCGAGCCATCACGACGCGACGAGTTCCTCGCAATCGCCAAGTCGCACGGCATCGGCGTGCCGTCCGTGCACCTGCAACGGCAGAGCGTCATCATGCCTGGTCACGAGGAGAAGAACCTCGCATACGCGCACCGAACCATCGATGCTGCTGCCGAGTGGGGCATGCAGGTCTTCTCCACCGGACTGCACCAGCCATTCAGCGAAGCGCAGCGCAAGGCGCTCTGGTTCTGGACCGCCGAGGGGCCGAAAGACCCGGACGACCCTGAGGTCTGGAACGCCGCAGTGTCACGCATCCGTGAGCTCGGCAAGCACGCTGCGGATGTCGGACTGCCGCTTGCCCTCGAGCTCTATGAGGACACGTACCTCGGCACCGCGGACAGCGCTGTGCGCTTCGTTCAGGATGTCGGGCTCGATAACGTGGGATTGAACCCGGATGTCGCCAACCTCATCCGCCTGCACCGTCCGGTCGAAGACTGGCGAGAGCTCTATGCGAAGACGCTTCCATATGCGAACTACTGGCACGTCAAGAACTACACACGAGACGAGTCGGCAGACGGAAGCTGGGCAACATCCGTGCCGTCGACCATGGAGGCTGGCCTCATCAACTATCGTCAGGTTTTCCGCGACGCGATCGAGCTCGGCTTCAACGGCATCATCCTCACCGAACAGTACGGAGGCGACAGCCTCGGTGTGTGCTCGACGAACCAGAAATACATTCGCACGTTGCTTCCCAAAGCCTCGAAGTAAGGAATCATCATGACCACACGCACCATCGCCATCGTCGGCTCC
>DATMTC010000432.1:0-2246 GCA_035565115.1 Microbacteriaceae bacterium
GTGCGGAGGCAGGGCAGGGCGAGGCAGCGAGGCGAGGCAGCGGTGCGGGGCGGCTCACGCCGCAAGCAGCAGGCGGATGCCCAGGGCCACCATCGTGACCGCGATGGCCGCATCAAGGACACGCCACGCCGTCCGGCGCGCGAACAGCGGCCCGAGAAAGCGCGCACCGAAGCCGAGCAGCGCAAACCACAGCGCGCTCGCCATCACGGCGCCAACACCGAACGCCCACCGACCTTCGTCGCCGTGGGAATTGGCCACAGAGCCGACCAGCAGCACGGTGTCGAGGTAGACATGCGGGTTCAACCAGGTCAGGGCGAGTACCGTGAGCACAACAGCACGTCGTGATGGGCCGGCGTCCGTCGCATCCACCTGCATGGACTGCCGAAGGAAGACCCGGCGCGCCGCGAACAGACCGTATGCGATCAGGAAGGCGGCTCCGCCGAACCTGATAACCGTGAGCGCCACCGGGAACCGCTCAACCAGGAATCCGACGCCCGAAATGCCGAGCAGAATGAGCACGGCATCCGACAGGGTGCAGATCGCGACGATCGCGACGACGTATTGCATGCGGATGCCCTGCCTGAGCACGTAGGCATTTTGCGCACCGATCACGACGATGAGCGAGAGTCCGAGCCCGAGGCCGGCGAAAGCGGCAGAGACGAGGGCAGGGACTGATTCCATAGCTTCACGGTAGGCATGCGGATGCTGCCGGTCCAGCTAATGTTTTTGCATCAGCATTAGAGTTGCTAATGATGGATCTTCAGCTCGACCAGTTGCGCGCGTTCGTCGCCGTCATCGATGGCGGCACGTTCGAGGCTGCAGCGCGCGCCTTGCAAGTGACGCCGTCTGCGATCAGCCAGCGCATCAAGGGGCTCGAAGCAGCGACCGGCCGAGTGCTCGTACAACGCGTGAAGCCTGCGCGGGCAACCGCATCAGGCGAGACGGTGCTGCGGATGGCACGCCAGGTCATGCTGCTCGAAGACGACGCAGAGCGGGCACTCGGTGCGGACGAGGTGGAGTCAGCATCCATTCCGCTCGTGATCAACTCGGACTCGCTTGCCACCTGGGCGCTGCCTGCACTGGCGCGCGTGGCATCCGCTCATCGCGCTGTGTTCGACGTGTTCAGAGAGGACCAAGATCACTCAACGGCACGGTTGCGCGACGGCAGCGTGATGGCGGCGATCACTTCGGTATCCGAGCCCGTGCAGGGCTGTGTCGTGCGCCCCCTTGGCCACATGCGTTATCGGCCGATGTCCAGCCCGGAGTTCGCCGAGCGTTGGTTCGCGGATGGCGCCACCGCCACCGCTCTACGCGTCGCGCCCGTGGTCATCTACGACAGAAGCGACGACCTGCAGGACCGCTACCTGCGCCGCCACGCTGGACGCTCCGCCGCGCCGCCTCGGCACTTCGTTCCGGCATCTGGCGAGTTCGCGACGGCCGTCGAGCTCGGCATGGGCTGGGGGATGCTGCCCGAAGCGCAGATCGGCGGGCTTGAGGCATCCGGTCGGCTGGTTGCGATCGGTGATGACGACGTGGACGTTCCGCTGTATTGGCAGCAGTGGCGCCTGCACTCCGCGCTGCTGAAGGCGGTGGCTGACGAGATCGTGGCGACGGCATCCGCTGCTCTGCGCTGAGCGCCAGCATCCGCTTCCTGCACGTAGTCCGGCATACCGGACACAACACGTAGCCACAGCGTTGTCGGCACATTCGCTCTCGTGTGCACTGTTCGTATGGCTACTTCACGCACCGTCCGCGCACCTCGCGGCACAGAACTCACGGCCAAAAGCTGGCAAACCGAGGCGCCGATGCGGATGCTCATGAACAACCTCGACCCGGATGTCGCCGAGCGCCCTGAGGATCTCGTCGTCTATGGCGGCACAGGCAAGGCCGCGCGCAACTGGGATGCGTATGACGCAATCGTGCGCACGCTCACCACACTCGAGAGCGACGAGACGCTTCTCGTGCAGTCCGGCAAACCGGTCGGCGTCTTCCGCACCCACGAGTGGGCACCGCGCGTGCTGATCGCCAACTCGAACCTCGTCGGCGACTGGGCCACCTGGCCCGAGTTCCGCAGGCTCGAAGCCCTCGGCCTCACGATGTATGGGCAGATGACGGCAGGCAGCTGGATCTACATCGGCACCCAGGGCATCCTTCAGGGCACGTATGAGACGTTCGCCGCCGTCGCCGACAAGCTCGCCGCCCGCCAGGGCGGGCATGGCAAGCAGGGTGGCGGCACGCTCGCCGGC
>DATMTC010000433.1:0-2250 GCA_035565115.1 Microbacteriaceae bacterium
GCGGATGCGCCGGGCCAGCGCCCGCACGCATCCGCCGGTATTCGAACGCTCGACGCATCCGCTTGCTTAATCCTCGAATCTGTGTTCGACTAGTTGCATGCGATGGACCGGCCAAGAACTCACGGCCGAGCAGCAGGACACGCTGCCCGGGCTCGCCCGACTCAGCAATCTCGTGCGAACGGTGCGCACGCCTGAGTTTGCGAACATGACGTTCCACGAGGTGCTGGCAAAATCGGCGCTGAACAAGGTCCCAGGAGGTGGTGGCGCGCTTCCGTTCGGGTGGACGATCAACCCGTATCGGGGCTGTTCTCATGCATGCGCATACTGCGTCGACCCCGCCACATTGGTGCTCATGGCCGACGGCAGGCAGAAGCCGATAGGCGAGGTCGGTGTCGGGGAAGCGATATACGGAACCGAGGTGCGCGGCAACGATCGCAGATACGTGAAGACCCGCGTTCTTGCGTCGTGGCGATCACGCAAGCGTGCGTTTCGGGTGACGCTGGGCGACGGGACGACACTGGTCGCGAGCGCGGATCATCGGTTCTTGACCGACCGGGGATGGAAGTACGTGCGCGGTGCGATGGCCGGCGCAGGGCAACGCCCGTATCTGACAACTCACAACAAGCTGATGGGTTGTGGACTCGCCGGGTTCACGCCAGTCCATAGCCCTGACACGGATGCTGCCGATTATCGACGCGGATATCTCACGGGGATGATCCGCGGCGATGGCGCCCTCTTCAAAAAGGATTACGCGCGTGCGAATGGCGGTATCAACCGTTTGAACAGTTTCCGTCTCGCGCTCACCGATGCTGAGGCGCTCGATCGCTCACGGCTCTTCCTCGAACGAGAGGGCGTGCACACCACGACTCGACCGTTCGCATTAGCGGTAACTCTTGCCAATGCGCGCCGCGCGATGTTCGCGATTCACACGGCCCGGCGGGCGGATTTCGACACGATCTGTGAACTTATTAGATGGCCGACTGTCGTCAATGACCAATGGTCGGCTGGTTTTTTGGCGGGAATCTTCGACGCTGAGGGATCCTGCTCGCGGGGTGTACTGCGAATTAGCAACAAGAATCCGGAGATTCTTGAACAGATCCAGGAGTGTCTTCGCGCTTTGGCGGTCACCCATGTTTTGGAACCAGCCAAATCGAACGGGGTTCGGAGCGTTCGAGTGACGGGCGGGCTGGCTATGCGGTCCCGTTTCTTTGCGCTCGTTGAACCGGCAATCAGTCGGAAGAGAAGCATCGAGGGTGTGGCGATCAAGTCAGACGCCAAGCTGCAGATCGTCTCCATCGAGGATCTCGGTGAAGTGATCGAGATGGTTGACATCACCACCGGGACCGGCGATTTCATTGCCAACGGCGTGGTAAGTCACAACTGCTTTGCCCGTCCGACACACAAATACCTCGATCTGAACATGGGAACTGACTTCGACAGTCAGATCATCGTCAAGGTCAATGTGGCCGAGGTGCTCACGCGCGAGCTTGCCAAGCCGAGTTGGGCGCGACATCCGGTGGCGCTCGGCACGAACACCGACCCGTACCAGCGTGCGGAGGGCCGCTACGCACTCATGCCGGGCATCATCACTGCCCTGGCCGACTCTGGAACGCCGTTCAGCATCCTCACCAAGGGCACACTGCTGCGCCGCGACCTTGACCTGCTCGCGGATGCTGCCAAGCGCGTCCCCGTGGATCTCGCCATGTCGATCGCGATCTACGACGACGAGTTGCAGCAGTCCGTTGAACCTGGCACGCCCACCACCAAGGCGCGGTTGGCCACGGTGAAGGCCGTGCGCGAACACGGCATGGACTGTTCGGTCTTCATGATGCCGATCCTGCCGTATCTCACCGACACGCGGGAGCATCTCGACGAGGCGATGCGCCAGGCCAAAGAGGCGGGCGCCACGTCCGTGTTGTATACCGCGATGCACCTGAAACCGGGGGTGAAGGAGTGGTTCATGTTCTGGCTTGAGCGCGAGCATCCCGAATTGGTCGAACCGTATCGCAAGCTGTATGGCTCGAAGACGTATGCTCCGCCCGGCTACCGCAAATGGCTGTCGGCGCGGATCAGGCCATTGATCGCCGCCCATGGCCTGCAGCGCGGTGTCGAAGACCCGGCGACCGGAGGCGTGTTGTCGTCAGCGATGCCGGATGCGGCGATGGCGGATGCGGCGACCGAAACCGACGAGCCGGCGCACCCGGCTGCCCGCAATGTGCGCTTCGTGGATGCCGGCGACGGCCGACCGAG
>DATMTC010000434.1:0-5804 GCA_035565115.1 Microbacteriaceae bacterium
CTCACGCGGTGCAGACAACATCGTCGATCCACAGGGCCAAGGTGAAGACGTCTTCATGCAGATGGCGGCAGAAGAAGTTTCGGCTTTGGCGCACCTTGCCCGATCGTTGCTCGGGATGCCCGAGGCCGAAGAACTCGAGTATACGCGCGCGACGGGCGACCCTGCGACACTGCGATCACTCATCGTGCGATCAGCGGGCGAGGGCCGAATGTGACGCCAGGCGCAGCGCAGGGCGACTACGAGCCGTCCGGCCCGCGGATAGTGCACATCGACCACACCTCCGCGGCCGGCGGTGCGGAGTATGCGCTGGCCAGGATGCTCCAGGCCTCGCCATCGTGGCAGCCGATGCTGCTGCTGCCTGAGAAGCCTACGACCGGCCCGTACGCAGCACTGTCGACCGTGCCCGTTCGACACTCCGGGGTCGCCCAGCACGCAGGCGCGAGCGCGGGCGGAATCCGGGTGATGCTGGATGCCACCGCCCGCCTGCTCGCCCA
This sequence comes from Microbacteriaceae bacterium, assembly GCA_035565115.1. Taxonomy (GTDB): domain Bacteria; phylum Actinomycetota; class Actinomycetes; order Actinomycetales; family Microbacteriaceae; genus Rathayibacter_A. Next base: position 495 of record DATMTC010000434.1, read on the forward strand.
AGCCGTCGCCGTGCGCATGCATCCGGGATTCCGCACAGCAGACCTGGTCGACGCGAACACGGCTCGCGCCGCAGCATATGGCGCCATGGCGGCGCGCACCAGCAGTGTGCCGTTTGTCGTTCACCTGCGCGACATGACAGACCCAGACGCGCTCGGCCGCTTCGGGTTCGCGACGATGACACGCCTGGTGCTCCCCCGCGCAGATGGCATCATCGCAAATTCGAGAGCCACCTTGGCGTCGGCAGCGCAGTGGGTGCGACCGCACGCCCGCACTGCCGTCATTCCCAGTGCCACCGGGCTTGCCCACGGACTGGCACGTGTGGCCCACTCTGGCCCGCTCGTGGTCGGGATGCTCGCGCGCATCGACCCATGGAAGGGCCAGGAACTGGTGCTGGATGCCTTCGCGCAGGCATTGCCTGACGGCTCGGCTCGATTGCAGTTCGCCGGCGCTCCGCTGTTCGGGCACACCGACTTCGCCGAGCGCCTGCGCACGCGTGCGCAACAGCTCGGCATCGCCGACCGCGTTGATTTTCTGGGCCACGTCGATGACGTGCAGACGCTGCTGTCGAGCTGGGACGTCGCGGTGCACTTCTCGACAAGGCCGGAGCCGCTCGGACAGAACGTGCTGCAGTATCTCGCAGCAGGGCTGGCGACCGTCGTCGCAGACGAAGGCGGTCCGGCCGAGTGGGTCACCGACGGCGGCAACGGATTTCGCGTCGCGCCCCGTGACATCCAGTCACTCGCCGCCGCCCTGAACAGGCTGGCATCCTCGCCGAAGTTACGCGAACGACTGGGCGCTGCGGCATCCGTCACGCCTGGCATGCTCGACGATCATGAGGTGGCGCTCGCCCATGCGACCTTTTACGCCGACCTGCTTGCTGACCGCCAACTGAAGCCCCGGAATTGACCACCGCGCCGCTAGAATCGAACAATGCTCGAGTCTTTCGCGGTCGCGCTGCCCCTGACGATGGCTGTCGTGATGGTGGCCAGTGGGATTGCGAAGCTGCGCCACCCTGACGACCTCAGCAGCTGGCAACAGCTCGGTGTTCCCGCCGCGCTCAGACAAGCCTGGCTGCTGCGCATGCACCCGTGGGGCGAGGTGGTGCTCGGCGTCGCACTTGCGGTGCTCGGCAGCATCCTCGGCCTGCTTGCAGCGCTGGTGTGCGTTGCGTTGATGGCGGCGTACACCTGGATGGTTGTGAACGCGCTGCGCCGCCCTGAGGCCGCGGAATGTGCCTGCTTCGGTGCTCGAAAGCCCATCACGCGCGTGACGGCAGTGCGCAACGCGTGGCTCACCGCTCTGTCGGTGGCCAGCGCGGCCGTGATCTGGACGAATCCGTTGTTCGGCGGCGCCGTGGCGACGGGAATCTCGCAATGGTCGTGGATCGCCGCGGCCGTCGTGGCGACGATCACGGGCCTGCTCATCGTGTGGCCGTCTGCGGATGCGTCGAACAGTGCGGCCGTGCAGCCGGTGAGTGTCGTGCCGCGGCGCGCATCCGAGACACCGGACGAAGACGGGATGCTCGACTACATCCGCACCCGCACACCGGCAGTTCCTGTGACGCTTGGCGACGGAACCACCACCAATTTACGAAAGCTCGCATCGCACAGGCCGCTCTTGCTGATGGCTGTGTCGGAAACCTGCGGCGCCTGCGAACAGGTCGTGGCCCAGATCGGGCACTATCGTGAACTTCTGCCCGAGGTCGACGTGCGCGTGCTCGTGATGGACACGCCTGAGCACAGTTCCCTCACCGACGTCAACGAACCTCAGTCGCTGCACGACCCCGAGGGGTACGTGCGCGGATCGATCGCGGACTGGCCGGTGCCGACCGCTGTGCTGCTCGGAATCGATGGGATGCTTGCAGGCGGACCAGAGTCCGGCTCCGACGCCGTCGACGCCTTCGTCGGCGATGTCTACGAGAGCCTACACGGCACGCGTCCGCAAAGCTCCGTTGCCTGAGTGTGCGGATTCAGTGCCATAAGGCGGCCGTTGGCGGCTGCGCGGAACGACGGCCAGCGAACGCTCGAACACCTCGTCGACCTGCGTCGCGAGCACCGCAGCAAACTGTTCCTGCGAGAACGTGGCCGCGTGAGCCCGAATGACCTCGGCATCCCATTCACTCGCAGAGAACCTGTCCACAGCATCCTTGATCGATGTTGCGGTCGGTGCGGCGAAGAAGCCCCCGGTCACACCGTCGACCACGGTGTCGAGGTAGCCGCCTGCGCGCAGGGCAAGCGTGGGCTTTCCCCAGGCTGCGGCTTCGAGAACCGTGAGCCCCAAGTCCTCATATGACGGAGCGATGAGCGCGGCAGTGCGAGAGTACAACCAGCGAAGCTGTGCGTCGGTCGCGCCGGATACAAGCCGAACGTTGCCGGGCAGGTCATGCTCCAGTGATGCACGCAACGGTCCGTCGCCGACGACAACCAGGCGGCGGCCGGCGGCTCCGCGAAATGCCTCGACAACCTGCGAGACGTGCTTATACGGCAGGAGCCGTGACACGAGAAGGAAGCAATCGCCATCCGCGACGAATCGCTCCATGCTTGGCATCGCCTCTCGCGCAGCTTCGGCGCCGAGGGTTTGCGGCGGGTACACAACATCCGCGTCGCGTCCGTACACTCGTCTGATGCGCTCGCTCACCCCTGTGGCGTTCGCCAGGTAGCGGTCTGCTCTGGCGGCTGCGCGCTGATCCCACCGCATGAGGGTCGGTGTCAGAAGCGTTAGTGCTGCCCGCTGGAGGGAAATCCTGCGCGCGTCGCCGAGATACTGATCCGCGAGATAGAGCCAGCGCGCCGGCGTGTGACAGTAGACGATCGTGCGGCCCGTCGTGCGGAATCCGTGCGCCCAGCCGCTGCTGGAGGCGAGCACCACATCCGCCGGAATGTGCATGCGAGAACTCGCAGGCGCCAGGAGCGGGAAGGCCAGGCGATGGTGACGGCGCAAGGGGCCAACCCGGTTGAGCGGCGAGACCACTATGTCCGCGTTCCGGAACTCGGGGAATGTTCCGTCAGGGTCGTACAGTGTGGTGTAAATCTTCGCCTTGGGGAACGCCCTGAGCATGGCGAGCACGACACGCTCGGCACCTCCGCGCTGCGTCAGATAGTCATGCGCGATCGCAACGACCGGTTCTGTGTCACGAACTAGGGTCAGCATCAGTACGCCCCCCGAGCCTGCACGACCGCGTTCAGCGTTCGATAGAGGATGATGATGTCGCCGGTCAGCGACCAGTTCTCCACGTAGTAGAGGTCGAAACGAACGCTGTCGTCCCAAGACAGGTCAGAGCGCCCTCGCGTCTGCCACAGCCCGGTGATGCCCGGTTTGACCAACAGGCGCCTGCGCGCCCAGTGGTCGTACTGCTCGACCTCACACGCCAGAGGCGGGCGCGGCCCGACAAGCGACATGTCGCCGCGCAGCACATTGAGCAGCTGCGGGAGTTCGTCCAGACTGTTTCGCCTCAGCACCGCGCCGACGGCCGTCACGCGCGGGTCCGCCTTCATTTTGAAGAGCATCCCGTTGCCGTCGGAGTACTGACGCAGCGATGCCAGGTGCTGTTCGGCATCCATCACCATCGTGCGGAACTTGACCATTCGGAAGCGGCGGCCGTTGAGTCCCACGCGCTCTTGCGTGAAGAACGCTGGTCCAGGGCTGTCTCGACGCACGAGCATCGCGATGACAAGGAACACCGGGCTCAGAATGATGAGCGCGATCAGCGCCATCACAATGTCGAAGGCGCGCTTCGCTGCATACTTGATGCCCTCGAACTTCGGGTAATCGACCTGGATCAGTGGGAGTCCTGCCACCGGGCGGGCATGGATGCGTGGGCCGGCGACATCCGTCAATGCCGGCGCGACGATGAGGTTCGTCGAGCTCGCCTCGAGTTGCCAGCCGAGTTCGCGCATTCCGCGCGGGTCGATGGTGTCTGCGCCGGTGAAGACGACGGTGTCTGCCTGCGCGTCGGCCAGAACTCGCGACAGGCTCTCGTAATCCCCCAGTACCGGGATGCCTGTCACGAGTGGTTTGTCGGTGTCGCCTCGTTCGGTGACCGCGCCAACGATCACCAGCCCTGCACCGCCATCGCGGATGATCTGCTCCGCAACGTGCACCGATTTCGCGCGCTCCCCCATCAGGATGGCGCGGTACGAATAGCTGCCGAATTCGCGGCGGCGCCTGGCGAGCCAGTTGCGCCACAGCCAGCGCGACACAAGCAGCATCCCGAGGCCGAGCGGAAACGCCACGAAGAGGTACCCGCGAGCGATTTCTGAGTGAGACAAGAACGCCAGAACGGCCAGCAGTCCGAAGACGCGGATCGTTGCGTCGGCGACGCGCTTGTACTCGGTGGCGCCCGAGCCGATCGCGGCGCGCTGCCTGGATGCGAACAGGGTCAGAGACAAGAGCCAGGCGAGCACCAGCACGGCGGAGACGAGCGAATAGTTGAGTTCGACGGCAAAGTCGCCACTGCCCTGCACAACGAGCATTCGGCCCGTCGTGCTGAAACGGATGAACTGCGAAACGTAGACCGAGACTGCGATCACCAGAAAGTCTGTGATGAGCAAGCGGCGGACGTATGCATGTCGCCATGCGGTAACGGCTGTTGCCGGGAGCACACCTGACGATTGGCGCAACGAAGTCACGTTCACCTCCGCGTTCGGGTCTTGGATGTTGAACTATCCTCATTCTAAGTTGAGCGCGGCTCATCTTCTACCCGAAATTGAGAATCTCTCTCCTTTTGATTACCCCCTCTTCGGGTCTGCATCGATGGCCGATGTTCGGCTCGGGCACGGTTTGACGAGTTCCTCTGGCGATATGCCGTCAATATCAGTGCCGGTATGTCGGATTTCGGTGGTCGAGTAGCTGCTCGCAAAGCGAGCCGCGTATCGACCTCCGCGGCTGGCTTTCGAGACCGACCCGCCGGGTCTCGATACGCTCGCTGGCGCTCGCTACTCGACCACCGGAGTCGCCCCCTTTCGGTGGTCGAGTAGCTGCTCGCGCAGCGAGCCGCGTATCGAGACCTCGCAACCCGGTCTGCGGTACCGGACCATAGACGGGTCACCAGGTCTCGATACGCTCGCTGCGCTCGCTACTCGACCACCGGAGTCGTCACCATCCCGGTGGTCGAGTAGCTGCTCGCGCAGCGAGCCGCGTATCGAGACCTCGCAAGACGATCTGTGGTTCCGAACCATAGGAGGGTCACCGGGTCTCGATACGCTCGCTGCGCTCGCTACTCGACCACCGGATTTCTGGAGCATTCCTCGCCACTACCGGAAAAAAGCGCGACACCCCGTCTTCGATTGATTCGAAGTCGGGGTGTCGCG
>DATMTC010000435.1:0-8652 GCA_035565115.1 Microbacteriaceae bacterium
CTTCGACAAGTTTGCCTTTGTACAGCACGGCGATACGATCGGCCAGCAGGTCGAGAACGGCCAGGTCGTGGCTGATGAACAGGGACGCGAACCCGAACTCGCGTTGCAGTCCGGCGAACAGCTCGAGCACGCGTGCCTGCACCGAAACGTCGAGCGCCGACGTCGGTTCGTCCGCGATCAGCAGCTCAGGTTCGAGCGATAACGCGCGAGCGAGGGATGCCCGCTGCCGCTGTCCACCGCTGAGTTCGTGCGGAAACCTGTCGCCGTATGCTCTCGGCAGCTGCACGGCCTCGAGCAGGTCGTTGACCCGTGAGCGCGCCGATGCCGCGTCGCCGGCCCGACCGTGCACGATGAGCGGCTCTGCGACGCATTCGGCGATCGTGAGCAACGGATTGAAGCTCGATCCCGGGTCTTGGAAGACGAACCCGATCTGCCCACGAACGCGTCTGAACCGCCGTTCAGACACGCCGTTCATCTCGTTGTCCAAGACTTTCAGCGAACCGCCTGTCACCCGGGTCAACCCGGCGATCGCGCGGCCGATCGTGGTCTTGCCAGACCCGCTCTCACCGACGAGCCCAAGCACTTCTCCCCGACGAATCTGAAAGCTCACGCCATCGACCGCGACGAAGCCGTGCCTGCCGAGCCTGCCTGGATACTGAATGCGCAAATCGGATGCTGTCACCACCGGCGCCTGGTCGGCCCACCCTGCCGCGCGCCCAGTCGCCCGCTCGCGCGTGTTCGCCCTGCCTTGACCGACATGCGGAACAGCTGCAAGCAGAGCCTTGGTGTAATCGTTCTGCGGGTGCGCGAACAATTCGGCAGCCGATGCCTCTTCGACGACCTTGCCCTGATACATGACAACGACGCGATCAGCCAGGTCGGCAACGACGCCCATGTTGTGCGTGATCAACACGATCGATGCGCCGAACTCGTCACGGCAGCGACGCAGCAGGTCGAGAATCTCCGCCTGAACTGTCACATCGAGTGCCGTTGTCGGCTCGTCAGCGACGATCAGCCCTGGGTCGAGAACGAGCGCCATCGCGATGATCACCCGCTGCTTCTGCCCACCGGAGAACTGGTGCGGGTAGTAGTTCACCCGGGTTTCGGGGTCAGGGATGCCTACCCGGCGCAGAATGTCGATCGCCTTGGCCCGTGCAGCCTTCTTGCTGTACTTGCCGTGGGCGCGCAGGCCCTCCGCGATCTGCCAGCCAACCGGATAGACCGGGTTCAGAGCAGCCGACGGCTCTTGAAAGACCATCGACACGTCTCGTCCGCGCACGGCGCGCAGGCCCTTTTTCCCGAGCGTCACGACGTCGACGCCCTGCGGGTCGCCTGACCCACGCAGCACGACGGTGCCCGAGGCACGCGCAGTCTCGGGCAGCAGGCCGAGAATCGTCTTCGCTGTCACGGTTTTGCCGCTGCCGCTCTCACCGACGATTGCGAGCACTTCTCCCTTGCCGACGGACAGGCTGACCCCGTCCACCGCGCGCACGGTGCCGGCATCCGTTGCGAACGAGACACCGAGATCGCGGATGTCTACGACCTTGTCAGTTGTTGCGCTGCTCATGAGCGAACCTCGATCCCATGTTCGTCGAAGCTCTCGCCGTCTTCGAGTCCGTCAAGGCCACCAGGGCCGGCCGTGAGCGCTCCACCTGGAACAACTGAGACGTCGCCGACATCGCCCGCGGTCTCCGCGACAGCGCGTCTGCCGCGCAGCCGAGGATCCGCGAGGTCGTTCAGGCTCTCGCCGACCAAGGTCATGCCGAGCACCGTGAGAACGATGGCGAGTCCGGGGTAGAGCGCTGTCCACCAGATGCCGCTTGTGACATCGGAGATGGCCTTGTTCAAATCGAAGCCCCACTCGGCCGCGGCAGTCGGTTCGATTCCGAAGCCGAGGAAGCCCAGGCCGGCAAGGGTCAGGATCGCTTCCGAGCAGTTCAGGGTGAAGATCAGTGGCAGCGTCCGCGTGGAGTTGCGCAACACATGCCTGAACATGATTCGCGGACTGGACGCCCCAATCACCTTCGCCGACTCGACGTACGCCTCCGCCTTGATCCGCACGGCCTCCGCGCGAATGACGCGAAAGTACTGCGGAATGAACACGACGGTGATAGAGATCGCCGCCGCGAAGATGCCGCCGACGAGACTCGACTGACCTCCACTGATGACGATGGACATCACGATGGCCAACAGCAGCGACGGGAACGCGTAGATCGCGTCGCAGATGACGACCAACACCCTGTCGAGCCATCCGCCGAAGTACCCGGACACCAGGCCAAGGAAGATGCCGGCGAAGATCGACAGGATCACGGCAACCACAATGACGCCGAGGGCGGTCTGGGAGCCCCACACGACGCGGGACAGCACGTCGAACCCGCCGACCGTCGTGCCCCACGGATGCGCTGCACTCGGCGGCTGCTGAGCGCCGAACAGGTGAGACCCATCGCGCAGTTGGGCGAAGCCATACGGCGCGAGCAGCGGGGCGAAGATCGCCGCAACAATGAATATTCCGGTGATGATCAGCCCGGCGACAAGCATTCCGCGCTGCAGCCCGACGCTCTGACGAAGTTGCTTGATGATGGGAAGGCGCTGCACGAACTTCATCTCAGTACCTCACCCGCGGGTCGATGAGCGCTGCGATGATGTCGACGATGAAGTTGGTCACGGCCACGATCACCGCCAGCATCACAACGATTCCCTGCACTGCAACGAAGTCGCGCGACTTCAGGAACTGGGCCAGCTGGAATCCGAGGCCGTCCCAGCCGAACGTGGTCTCGGTCAGCACTGCACCCCCGAGCAGCAACGCGATCTGCAGGCCGATGACGGTGATGATCGGAATCAGCGCGGGCCGGTATGCGTGCTTGCGCACGAGCCTGAACTCGCTCACGCCTCGCGAGCGACCAGCATCCACGTAATCGGTGGAAAGCGTTCCGATCACGTTGGTCCTGACCAGCCGCAGGAACACCCCGGCGGTCAACAACCCGAGCGCGATCGCCGGCAGCACGGCATGTGAGAGCACGTCTCCGACGATCGCAGGATCCCCGGTCTGGATGGCATCGATCAGATAAATGCCCGTCTTATTCGGCAGAAGCTGCATCGTCAGTTCAGACGACGTGGATGCCCGCCCAGACACGGGCAGGATGTTCAGCCAGATCGAGAAAATCAGCTTCAGCAGAAGCCCGGAGAAGAACACCGGTGTCGCGTAACAGAGAATCGCGAACACCCGAAGAGATGCGTCGATCCCCTTGTCGCGAAAGTACGCTGCGAGCATCCCGAGCGGAATGCCGACGATGAACGCGACGATGAGCGCATACACAGCCAGCTCGAGCGTTGCCGAACCGTAGGTCAGCAGCACCTGCGTCACAGGCTGGTGCGTGCTCAGTGTCGTTCCGAAGTCGCCGGTGAAGATCTTGCCGATGTAGTCGAAGTACTGCACGATCAGCGGGCGATCATATCCGGCAGCGTGAATGCGTGCCGCCAGTTGATCAGGGGTGAGTCTGCCGCCCAGTGCCGCTGTAATCGGGTCGCCCGTCGACCGCATCAGGAAGAAGACGAGCGTGACCAGGATGAACACGGTCGGGATGATGAGGAGCGCCCGCACAACCAGATAGCGAAGAAAGCCGCCGCCCGAGCTGCGAGTTGCCGCAGCTGGTGGAGTGTTCGTGCCGTCTGGGAGGAGGCCTGGCTCCGTGACAATCGTTGTCATATCTGCCAATCACTTGCTTTTCGCCGACATGGGCGAGGACGACCCGGTTTCACGGATCGTCCCCGCCTGCCGACGATGGCGATTCTAGCCGCGATGGACTATTTGCCCTTGGCCAGTGCCCCGTAGTGGAACTTGAACGACGGGTCGAGCGTCTGCTGCGCACCCGTGATGTTCTTTCCGACGACGGCGACCTGAGCGCCCTGGAGCAGCGGGAGCGTCGGCAGATCCGCAGCAACCTTCGCCTGGATCTCCTCGATGATCTTCGTGCGCTCCGTCTTATCCTTGGTGCCGACCTGCTTGGCGATCAGCGCCTGCACCTCTGGGTTGTCGTAGTGATTGACCAGGAAGCTGTCCTTGACGAAGAACGGCGACAGGTAGTTGTCTGCGTCCGAGTAGTCAGGGAACCAGCCGAGCTGGTACGCCGGATATACGTCCTTGACACGGTCCTTGCTGTACTGCACGTACTCGGTCTGCTGCAGGTTCACCTTGAAGAGCCCACTCGATTCGAGCTGGTCCTTGACCAGCGCATACTCGTCGCCGGACGACGGACCGTAGTGGTCGCCGTTGTACTGCAGGTTCAGAGTGACCGGAGTCGTGACGCCGGCCTTCTCAAGCACCGCCTTCGCCTTGTTGGCATCCGGTCCGCCGTTGCCGTCGCCGTATAGCGACTTCAAGACATCGGTCGCGCCGGTGAGGCCCTTCGGCACGAACGAGTACACGGGTGTGTATGTGTTCTTGTACACCTGGCTGGCGATCTGCGAGCGGTCGACGAGATCCGCTGCTGCCTGACGAACGGCGAGAGCCTTGGCAGGGTCCGCCTCCGGCGTCTTCGTGCCATACGGCATGGTGTCGAAGTTGAACACGATGTAGCGCAGCTCGCCACCCGGTCCGTCGACGACCTTGACGTTCTTGTCCTTGCGCAGACTCGAGATGTCAGTGGCCGACAGGCTTCTGAACGCGACGTCGATGTCACCCTTCTGCACGTCAAGCTTCATGTTCGACGCATCCGAGTAGTACTTGACGTTGATCGTCGACGTCTTCGGCTTGGGCAGCAGACCCTGGTAGTTCGGGTTCACCTTGTACTGGATGAGCTTGTTGAAGTCATACGAGGTGATCATGTACTGCCCGGCGAACGCCTTCGCCTTCACGATGGTCTGGTCCGGCGTGATCTTGTCTGGCGAGAAGACCTGCTCGTCGACGATCGGGCCAGCAGCGCTCGACAGAATCTGCGGGAAGGTCTGGTCGTTCGGTGCCTTCAGCGTGAAGTTCACCGTCAGCGGGTCTGGCGCCTCTGTCTTCACGAGCTGTGAAAGCAAGGATGCCGGCCCGTTCGGGTCGTTGATCTTGAGCATGCGGTCGAAGGTGAACTTGACGTCGGACGATGTGAGCTTGTGCCCGTTCGCGAACTTCAGGTTCTTGCGCAGCTTGACCGTGTATGTGGTCGGCGTCGTGAATGAAGCGGATGCTGCGAGCCCCGGCTTGACGTCTGCGCTGCCGTATGGGGTGTCCATCAAGTAACCGTCGACCTGCTGCATTACCTGCAGCGAGCCGTTGTCGTATGAACCGGCAGGGTCAAGGGAGATCACCTTGTCCGTTGTGCCGATCGTCAGTGTGCCGGAGGAATTGGATCCTCCAGAGTTGCCGCCGGAGCAGCCTGTGAGCACGAGTGCTGATGCAGCCAGTGCAGCGACGGTGATCGCGACACGCCTGCTCGACGTGGATACGGATCTCATATCCGAGTACCTCTTTCCCAGATTCGGGGTCATTTCACGCGCACCAGTGCGCATGAAAATGTATGGATTGCAATAGGCACATTCCTAACACAGATCAACTCGTCCCGCTCGCGCACCAAGCATCGCCGTTCGGATCTTTACCGAGCCGCAACCTACTGCTCGCGCAGTTGCCTGCGCTGCGTCTCGAGACCGACGAGCTCCATTTGCAACGCCTTGTACGCCTCACGATCGCCAGGATCGGCCCGTTGAAGCCTTCCGAGCAGGTCCGCCTTCCTGGCGAGCAAACCCTTGTCGACGAGCGATGCAACCACACCGCGCGCATACGGTCCAAGCGCCGCCTCGTCACGTTCTGGTAGCGGCGCGACGCCCAGCTGCTGCACGAGGCTTGCGAACGTGGTCGGGACCTCCTGAATGACGCGCGCCAGCCAGTCGGCGGCTTCGACGCCGCTGATGCTCGCCGCGACTGCGTCTCGCACGACCACGAGGCTCTGATTGTGGAAAGTCGTTTGCGTCGCCCGTTGCACGAGGTCGACGCCGACGAGGTCTGGATGCTGCAGGATCGCCATGAGCGCATCGCGCTCCAGACGCGTTGCCGGATCGGTGCCGAGCTCGGTCAGCTGAGGACCGCGCGGCGCCGCGTGTTCATGCTCATCTGCGGATGGCGCAGCACTCGACTGCTGCCGGGTCTGCGCCGGCCTGCCGCGTGATCGAGAGACCGCCGAGACGGCTGCTGCGACCTCATTCAACTCGACCCCGAGCATCCGGGCGAGTTCACGTGTGTACCCGGGCCGCAGCGCAGGGTCTCTAATGTCTGCCACGACCGGTGCTGCCACGCGCAGAGCGCCGATGCGACCTTCGACCGTCTCGAGGTTGTATTGCGTGAGCACCTGCCTGATCATGAACTCGAACATCGGCTTCTTGGCGTCGATCATCCTGCGCACGGCGTCGTCGCCCAGCTTCACGCGCAGATCGCACGGATCGAGCCCGTCAGGGCCGACGGCAACGAACGTCTGGGCCGCAAAGCGCTGCTCCTCGGCAAACGCGCGCATCGCCGCCTTCTGGCCGGCAGCATCCGGATCGAAGGTGAACACAACCTCGCCGAGTCCGCTGTCATCGCCGAGCACCCGGCGGAGCACCTTGATGTGGTCGACTCCGAACGCGGTGCCACAGGTGGCCACAGCCGTCGTGATACCGGCCAGATGGCACGCCATCACATCCGTGTAGCCCTCGACAACGACAACCTGTCGTCCGCGCGCGATGTCACGCTTGGCCAAGTCGAGACCGTATAAGACCTGCGCCTTGTGATAGACGGGTGTCTCAGGAGTGTTGAGGTACTTCGGACCCTTGTCGTCATCGAGAAGGCGTCGCGCGCCGAAACCGACGGTCTGGCCGGTGATATCCCTGATCGGCCAGATCAATCTGCCTCTGAAGCGGTCGTAAACACCGCGGTCGCCGTTGGAGACCAGTCCGCTTGCAACCAGTTCCTCTGTGCTGAATCCTCGGCCTCGAAGATGATTCGTCAGTTCATCCCAGCTCTTCGGCGCGAATCCGACACCGAATCGCCCTGCCGCTGCCGCGTCGAAGCCTCGCTCGCCCAGGAATTGGCGTGCGACATCGGCGTCGGGTGCCGACAGCCGAGAGATGAAGAACTCTTCTGCGGCCGCATTGGCGGCAAGGATCCTAGCCCGGTTGCCTGACTCGGTCGGGCCGCCACCATCCTCGTAGTGCAGTTCGAGACCGGCACGCGCGGCCAGGCGCTCGACGGCTTCTGTGAAGCTGACGTGATCCATCTTCTGCAGGAACGTGTACACGTCGCCGCTTTCGCCGCAGCCGAAACAGTGGTACATCCCCACCTGCGGCCGCACGTGGAAGCTCGGGCTGCGTTCGTCGTGGAACGGGCACAGCCCCTTCAGCGAGCCGACACCTGCGGACTTCAGACTCACGAAATCGCCGACGATGTCGGCCAGGTTGGTGCGTGCTTTGACCTCTTCGATGTCGCTCTGTCGAATCCGGCCGGCCATAAGACGATTCTAGTGAGCGCGGTGTTGGCTCTTCTTCTGCCTGCGTGCCCGATGGAGGATGTGCTCGGTGTATCCGTTCGGCTGCATTGCCCCTTCCAGCACAAGTTCACGGGCGGCCTCGAACGCGACCGCAGGCACGCCTTCTTGGACAAGCTTCTCGTAGTTCGGATCGTCTGCGTTCTGAGCGTCGACCACCGGCGCCATGCGTTGCAGGCTGTCGAGAATGTCAGCCTCGCCGATCACACCGTGCATCAGCCAGTTACTGAGGTGCTGGCTGGAAATGCGCAGCGTCGCTCGGTCTTCCATCAGGGCGACGTCGTTGATGTCTGGCACCTTCGAGCATCCGATGCCCTGATCCACCCAGCGCACGACGTAGCCGAGGATCGATTGGATGCTGTTGTCCACCTCAGAGCGCTTGTCCGCATCCGTCCAGTCCTGTTGTGCTGCGAGCGGAATGCGCAGGATCGGATCGATGCCGACGTGCTCGCGGGTGCGCAACTCTCGTTGCCTGCTCGGCACGTCAACGCGGTGATAGTGAAGCGCGTGCAGTGTGGCCGCGGTTGGCGAAGGAACCCAGGCGGTTGATGCACCGGCCATTGGGTGGTTCACCTTCTGCTCGAGCATGTCGGCCATCAGGTCGGGCATGGCCCACATTCCCTTTCCGATCTGCGCGACACCCTCGAACCCCGCTGCGAGGCCTGTATCGACGTTGAAATCCTCGTATGCGAGCATGTACGGCTGAGTCTTCAGCTCGGCCTTACGCACGAACGCTCCGGCGCGCATCGACGTGTGTATTTCGTCGCCTGTGCGATCGAGGAAGCCCGTGTTGATGAACGCAATGCGATGGCGCGCGGCATGAATCGCCGCCGCCAGATTCAGTGTTGTTCGGCGTTCCTCGTCCATGATGCCGATCTTCAGTGTCAGCGGCGGCAGGCCGAGCGCCTTCTCGACCCTGCTGAACACCTCCACCGTGAACGCGACCTCATCCGGCCCGTGCATCTTCGGCTTGACGATGTACATCGACCCTGCGCGCGAGTTCTTCAGCGTCGTGTCCCCACGCAGGTCGTGCAGCGAGCCGAGTGTTGTGACAAGGGCGTCGAGGATGCCCTCGGGCACGGCCTGTTCATCCTCGTCGAGCACGGCATCCGTGTACATGTGATGGCCGACGTGGCGCACAAGCATCAGGGCCCGT
>DATMTC010000436.1:0-2411 GCA_035565115.1 Microbacteriaceae bacterium
CGGGCAGTGTTCAGGCGCCCAGTGTTCAGGCGCCCAGTGTTCAGGCGCCGGCGCGGATCAGGAAGGCCCAGGGCGAGGCCGCAGTGGGAAGGGTGATTGTGGCGACGGTGTCATCCATCGCCGCCGCGAACTCGTGCGAGTCCGTGATGGACGTCACTTCGACCCGACGCAGTTCGGCGTCGCTTGCTAGACCCGTGACCGCATAAGCGATGTCTTCTGCGCGCTCGTCGGTGGGGTGGGCGAACCAGGACAGTATGGGAGCGGTCCCGTCGGATGCGAGCGGCAGCGCACTGAAGATGGCTTCCACAGCATGTTCGAGGCTGACCGGCGGGATCTGCACCGAGGGCAGGCCGAGGTGCTGGTACGGATTGTCGTCACTGAGAACGGCCAACGACTGGCCAGGTTGGATCGAGTCCAGAACACGCAGCAGATCGCCACTGATGATGGGGTCGAGGTTCTTGAGCACGGGTAGCTCCTTCAGTTCGGGTCGATGCCCCTTGCGGAACAGTTAGAGTCTGCTGCTCCCACCTCAGCGGCAGCCTTCGCAGGCGATAAGGTCGGCTCAAGATTGGCTCAACGTTCGGTCGCGTAGGAATGAGGTGACCCTCCTGTGGTCCGGAACCACAGATCGGCGCACGAGGTCTCGATACGCGGCTCGCTGCGCGAGCAGCTACTCGACCACCGGAACGGGGACCACTTCGGTGGTCGAGTAGCGAGCGCAGCGAGCGTATCGAGACCCGCTGACCCGCCTATGGTCCGGAACCACAGATCGGCGCACGGAGGTCTCGATACGCGGCTCGCTGCGCGAGCAGCTACTCGACCACCGGGGCGGGCAACCCGAACAGACCCGATGCCAATCGGCGGGCGGATGCCGAGGCTCGGGCGTGCCGTCGAGGCAATGTCGGTGGCTGGAGTTATCCTCGCTGCATGACATCGATACTGCTGGATTGCCCCGAGTGCGGCGCCGAAGCAGAGGCGCGCGTCCACATCGTCGACGGCGCTGACGCCGCCCGGGAACTACTGGAATACGTGTGCTCGGAAGGTTGCGAGGGCACCGTCGTCGTGGAAATGTGGGACGCCTCCGACGAGCTGGTCGGCGCTTCATCCGATGCGCATGGGCGCCGCGAGCTCGCGCGCCACGTCGCCTGAGCGGACTCGCCACCGTCAGCCCATGGGGGCGCGGTCCTGTTGCGAGTGCCTGCCGCGACCGGGAAGATGCGCTTGGTTGCCTTCCCGATCAAGGATCGTGAGGATGTCGGCCGAGCCACCATGTGCGCGAACGGCATGGGGGGTCATGGTCGAGAACTCGGCTGCCTGACCTTCGTTGACCACGATGGTCCGTTCGCCGAGTTGCAAGTGGATGACACCGCTGAGCACCGTGAACCATTCATAGCCGGGGTGCACCCGCAATTCGTCCAGCTCGAGGTTCGGGCTGATCCGCATCTTCGCGATCATCACACCGCGGCGATCCTGCTCGCGCGACAACAGCCACAGCGTAATACCGTCCATGACCTCGGGCTCTGGACGAATCACAACATCCTCGTCGTCGTCGGGCTCCACCAGCTGGTCCAGCGTGGTGCCGAGCGCCTGGGCGATCGTGACGAGCTGCTCGAGCGCGACGCGACGCTGGCCGGTTTCGATTCTGCTCAGTGTGGACACGGAGACGAATGATCGAGCTGCCAACGTCTCGAGCGTCCAGCCGCGCGCCTGACGAAGAACCCTGATGCGCTGTCGAACGACCGAGGCTAAGTCTCTTTGCGTCATGGGCAAAAGCCTATGTCAGAAATGAGAATGCGCGTAGCATCGACGTATGCCCTCTTCTTTCTCGGCGCACAACAGCGCCCACGACGGCGGGAGCGCTCAGCACAGCAACAGCGCCGACCACAGCAGCAGCGCCCACCACAGCAACTGCGCCCGCATGCTAGCGAGTCTCGCCAGTCACCTCGATCTGGATGCCGCACTCTTGGCATCCATCACGCAGGACGCGCTGAACGCAGCCGCAGCGACCCTGGTCGCCGAGCCATCTAGGATCGTCGACCTCGGCGCGGGCACGGGGGCGGGAACACTCGCGCTCGCTCAACGTTTCCGGGGCGCGCACGTTGACAGCCTCGACATCTCAGCCGAGCTGCTCGCCAGGCTCGCCGCGACAGCCGCGTCGGCGGGCGTTGCCGAGCGCGTGGATGCGCACCTGGTTGATCTCGATGATGACTGGCGCGTCCTGAGCGGGGTCGACCTGATCTGGGCCTCGATGTCGCTCCACCACGTGCGGCACCCAGATCGGGTGCTTCGACAAGCATTCGCAGCCCTGCGGCCGGGCGGTGTTCTCGTGGTGTCTGAGATGACCGGGATGCTCGGCTACGAACCGGAAGATCTGAACAGCGGTGTGGCCGGTCTCGGCGGCAGGGTGATCG
>DATMTC010000437.1:0-1528 GCA_035565115.1 Microbacteriaceae bacterium
CTGCGTGCATCCGCCGATCGTGAACGGCAAATGGTGTCGGATGCCAGCCACGAACTGCGCACACCGCTTGCGATTCTGCAGGGCGAACTCGAATTGGCCGAGCTGGATGCCGGAAATCCCGACGCGCTGCTCAACGACATCAGGTCGTCCCATTCCACCGTGTTGCGGCTGTCTGGGCTTGCACGCAATTTGCTCGAGCTCTCGCGGATCGAGGCGGCAACGACTCCTGGGCAGGCAAGCTGGCGCGAACTCACCGATGAACTCGCCGACGCGATCGACCGCGCACGTTCGCTCGCGCCAGACCGTGGCGATGGGGAGCCACTGTCGATCGACTTCGACTACGCGCCGCGCGACGCGGGCGACGGCTCTGTTGACCTGTCGGCGCGTGAGTTTGGGCGCATCCTTGACAATCTGCTCGGTAACGCGATCGCCGCGCTGTCCAGCGAAGGCAATTCCGGCTCGGGAAGCATCACGGCCGCACTCAGCCGAACCCCGACGGCGGTGCGGGTCGTTGTGACGGATTCCGGCCCAGGCATGGCCGAGGATTTCATGCCCGTGGCATTCGATCGATTCACCAGAGCGGATGCTTCCCGCGGCACCCACGGGTCGGCCGGGGGCGGACTCGGGCTGGCGATCGTTGCCGCACTCGTGGCGTCGGCGAACGGTTCAATCGAGCTGTCGAAGGCGCCAGAAGGTGGTTTGCAGGTGCTGATCGAGCTGCCGCTGCGCGATGGTGCTACTGAGCGGCAGGCAGAATCCGCGTGAAGTGGTGCGGGATGCCCGACCAGACCTGCTCGACGGTGACCGGGCGACCTTCCTCGGGGGCAGCGATCAGCAGGTTAGCTCCGAGGTAGATTCCGATGTGCTCGTTGTCATCGAAGACGACGAGATCGCCGGGTCTGGCAGCCGATTCCGGGATGGCGACGCCGACGGCATCCTGGGCGCTGACCAGGTGGACCAGATGTATGCCGACGCTGGCATATGCCTGCATGGTCAGACCGGAGCAGTCGATTCCGGTGTGATCGGATCCACCGAGCACGTATGGGTCGCCGAGGTAACTCAGTGCCGTTTCGACGATGGACTGCCTGGCACCGCCTGCCTGCAGCGCTGCCGCGATCACTGCTGCCGCTGATGCGCTGTGAACGCCATCCTGGCTGGCGACGATCCCGGCGAGCGCCGCGGCAACACTGCTGTCGTGCTGCACAGTGTGCATGCTGACCTGCGATGACACGGCAAGCATCTGCGACGCCGTGTGGCCGTGGGCATCGGTGGCGACGACGCCGGCCGGTGTTGCATTCGCCGGCACGGCAAACAGCAGGCTGGAGACCAACCCGATGGATGCTGCGGATGCGGTCGCGGCCATTCGACGCCGCGACCGACGCTGGGCGAGCGCGTCGATGTGGCGCGCTTCGTGGCTGCGGGCGCGGTTGGGGTTTTTTGGGTGGGGGGCCTGTTGGGCGTGTTGGGCGTATTGGGGTTGTTGGGTGCGTTGGGCTTGTTGGGCTTGTTGGGTGCGTTGGGCTCGAGC
>DATMTC010000438.1:0-6316 GCA_035565115.1 Microbacteriaceae bacterium
GAGCGGATGCCGTTGCTCGCGTCTGGCAAACCCGATCGCGTCGCACTTCGTCGCTTGGCTGTCCTTGATCAGCCCGGTGCAGCGTCGGGGCCATCAAGCGAGCCGTGAGCGAGCTTCGAGTATTCCGTGGCCGCTGCGGTCGGAATCCGCCTCAGCGCTCCGTTTGCGAGCTCTTCAAGTCGAATGAGACCCATGCGCCGAAGGTACGGCTCTTTCGACGTCGACGACGTTCGTGCCGCGACGATCTCCGGAGGCAGGACGAACTCCTCCACGTTGCGACCGTTTGATGCGTACGACCAGTCAACGAAGTCGAACACCGGCCACCACGTCCATCCGCGGATGTCGAGACCCTCGACCGCGAGCGCACGGACCGTCTCCACGGAGTCTCGAACCCAGGCGGCGCGGAGTTCATCTGAACCCTCGATGCTGGTCTCCGTGATGAGCATCGGCAATCGATACCGATCACTGAACGTGTGCAGGGTGGCTCTGAGTCCTTCTGTCCACCGGTCGAACGCCTGCTGGGTGTGGCCCGATTGCGATGCGACAAGCAGTCGCGGCGACAGGTCAGGGTAATAGTTGATGCCGAGGATGTCGATTGATACAGCCGCCCGAGCGAGTGAGGCGAGCGTCTCGGGGGCGGCTCCGTGCTCGACCAGCCAGCCGTACGATTCCTGTCCGGGAGAAACCATGCCGAGCACGAGATCGGTTGGAATCGTGCCGAGCCTATTCAGTAGTCTCGCCTCATCCTCAAGCGATTCATGGTCCGGCGAGTGCAACGAGGAGGCTTCGACGTGCACGATTGAGGCCGCGGGATTCGCCGAACGTACGGCAGCTATCGTTTGCTGAATGCCGTCCGCGATGCCGATGACGACACGGGTCCATCCATCCCAGCCGGTCAGGGCCGGGGGCCACACTCCTCGGAGCCCCGCGAACGATGCGGTCGTGATCGGTTCGTTGAGCGGCGTTATGTGGTTGACGATTCCGGCATACCGCTTGGCGAACGCGCCACCAAATTCGGCGATGGCAGATGGGTATGCTGGGTCGGCGAACGAGCCGTCGAGCCAGGTCGGAGTGCCGTAGTGCACGAGATCCGCGATCACCGTCAGTCCGAGTGAAGCGGCATACTGCAGTCGTTCGTCTAGCGACGACCAGTCGTATTCGTGCCGCGCCAGGTGCACCCGTGGCCAATCAACTCCATAGCGCAAGGCGGTTGCGCCTAGTTCGCGAACCGCGGCCAAATCCGAACGCCACGCTCCATTGTGGCCGGTGAGTTCATGTTCATCGAGAGGAGCCATGTCGAACCGGGCAGGCGGATATACGCACGTGTCCTCGATGCCGGCAATCCACGTGAAGGTTCCTGACGCGAAAACGTCCGTACGAGCATCTAATAATTCGGATGCTGCAGCGTGCGCCGTCATTTGAGACCCGTCGTGGCAACGCCCTCAACGAAATACTTCTGAGCGAAGAAGAATGCAATCGCGATCGGTATCAATGAAATCGTCGCTCCGGCGAGGAGCACGGCGTGGTCGGTGACATGTTGCCCGCCGAACAACGTGAGCCCGGCCGGGAGCGTCTGCATATCGGTGGACGTGGAAACCACGAGAGGCCAGAGCAGATCGTTCCAAAGCGCCATGCCATTGAGCACGGCAACCGTCGCGATCGCCGGCTTTGCCAGGGGCAGAATCACCTGCCAGTAGATCCGCCAGTGCCCGGCGCCGTCGATGCGGGCGGCTTCGTCGAGCTCCGGTGGGATGTCGATGAAGAACTGCCTGAACAGGAAGATCCCGAACGCACTTGTCGCGCGGGGGATGATCAGCCCTTGGTATGTGTTGAGCCATCCGAAGTGGAACAACTCCTCGAACACTGGGATCAGCGTGACCTGGAACGGAATCATGAGCGTTGCAATGACGAGCACAAACGCGACATTCCGTCCTACGAAATGCATGCGGGCGAGCGCGTACGCGCACATCGAATCGAGCAGCAACGTCAACACGGTGGTGACGCAGGTGAACAGCAGCGAGTTGAATAGCAGCCGCAGGAAGGGCAGTTGCTGCCACACTCCCTCATAGCCGTGAAGCGTGACGCTCGTGGGGAAGAGGCTCGCCGGATTCCCGAAGAGGTCGGATTCGGATCGGAAGGATCCGGAGATCATCCAGATGAATGGGACGAGCGCGACCACAAGTCCGACGCCGAGGTATACCCACTTCAGAACAGAGCCGGTCGTTCGGCTGCCGCTGCGTCGACGCGGTCTGGCGCCGGGGCGGATGTCGCGCTCGAGCTTGGTCGTGAGGGCGTTAGTCGACATCGTTGTACCTGAAGAGTCGGAGTTGCAGGAGCGAGATGAGCATGATGATCACAAATAGAACCCAGGAAATGGCCGACGCGTAGCCGGTTTCGTAGTTGACGAACCCGTCACGGTAGAGCAGGTTGACGAGCGTGTCCGTGTGGAAGACCGGGCCACCGCCAGTCATGACGTAGACGAGGTCGAAGACCTGGAATGACTGGATTGTCAAGATCATCGACGTGAACAGCATGGTGGGGCGGATACTCGGAAGCGTGATGGACCAGACGGTTTGCCATCGGGATGCTCCGTCGAGCTGCGCGGCTTCATACCGTTCGGCCGGAACACCTTTGAGCCCAGCGAGAAGGAGGATCATCGCGAAGCCGATGCTCTTCCAGATGGACACGAACATGATCGTCGGAAGTGCAAGCGACTCCGACTGCAGCCAGGCCACGCTCGGCAGTCCGAGGAGCTCGCTGATGCCTCCGACGATGCCGATGTCAGGGTCGAGCAGGAACTTCCAGACAAGGCCGATCGTCACCAGCGACACGATCGTTGGGAAGAAGAACACCGACCTGACGATGCGGTTTGCGAGGTTGTCGCGCTGCAGAAGAAGTGCGGCGACAAACCCGAGGCCCACCAGAAGAACCACAGACACGACGGTAAATTCGATCGTGTTCAATAGCGCGTTCCAGAACTGGGCGTCGTGGACGAGCTTGACGTAGTTCCCGAACCCGACGAACGGCTGCGTGGCCGCGCCGACGGTCCAGTCGAAAAAGCTGAAGTACAGCGACCGGAAGATCGGGAACACCACGAACACGCCAAGGATGAGAAGCGATGGGGCCATGAACAGCCAGGCAGGCTGGAAGCGACGTGTGCGTCGATGTGCGCCGAGGTTTTTCCCGCCGCCCGGGTCGCCGCTGCGCACCGTGCGCAGAGGCGACCGGCCGGTTGCTAGATGGCTTGTCACTGACTGCAGCCCGTCAATCCATCGATGGTCTGTGCGGCAGCCTTAGTGGCGTCGGCGATCGGCGTGCCGCGTGTGATCTTGCCGATCAGCGGAACATAGGCATCCGAATCGACCTTGGTGGCGTTCGGAACATGCGGCAGGTACAGCCGTGAATCGGGGACCTGGCTTGCGAATACCGAGACGGTCTCGTTTGCTTTCAAATCGGGATCGTTGGATAGGTCGGTACGCATTGGCGGGAAGCCGGTTTGAAGCGAGAACTTCTTCTGGGTCGCCTTGCTGGTCCAGAACGCGAGGAACTCCTGGGCCTGCTTCGGGTACTTCGTCTTCGCCGAGATGGACAACGGCGCGATCGAGCCCAGCGTGGATGACTTGCCGTCAACTCCGACCGGAACCTTGACGATGCCGAGGTCGATTCCCGCCGATTTGTAGCCGCTCGCAGCCCACGGTCCGTTGATTTCCATCGCAGCTTTGCCCGCCGAGAAGAGTGAATCGGCCTGGGCACCCGTGAGGCCAACCGGACTTACCTTGTCATTTGCTACGAGGTCGGCCCAGGTCTTCAGGCTCTGCTGCCCGGCGGCAGTCTGCAGCACGCTGCAGTTCTTCGCGTTGACGATGTCGCCGCCCTCTAGCCATTGCAGCACAGGCCACATCTGGATCGTCTGGTTGTCTGCAAGCGCAATGCCATAATTGCCGTTTGCCGTGAGCGTCTTGGCATCCTGGGCCAGCTCAGCAACCGTCTTCGGCGGGTTCGCGATCCCTGCCGCCTCGAAGAGCTTCTTGTTGTAATAGAGGCTCAGTGTTGCGAAGTTCGCTGGCACACCGTAGAGCTTGCCGTCGTATGTGAACTCCCTCACCGTGCCCGGCGCGAACTTCGACGTGTTGATCTTCGAGTCGCCCGAACCGGTTTCGGTGATCGGCAGGACCGATCTTGTCTTGACGTACTGGGCGACGGCGTTCGGGTCGGAGCTCACCGCGGCAACGTCTGGGCCTTGCCCGGTCAGCCACGCGGATGGCAGCTTCTGCTGGATCGTGTCCCACGGCTGCACGGTCATATCGACCTTGATGTTTGGGTGCGTCTTCTCGAAATCTTTGACGATGGTGGCATATCCGGGTCGGTCGCCTCCGGTGAATCCGGTCCACACCTTGAGGGTGACAGGACCAGACGAATCCGCCGACGAGGCGGAGCAACCGGAGAGGGCTAGCGCCAGGGTTGCGGCGCCAGCCACGACCGCGATGGTGGTGCGTGAGTGCTTCATTGATAACGCTCCTTCGAGTTGGTGGTGATTGCTGGTGTTCGTTTGTGATTACGGAATGTCCGTGTGATGTGGGCCGCATCCGCAGGACTCGCGCAGGACTATCTCGACCGGGAGCTCGGTATGCGACGGCCCGGATGAGCGGCCGTCGATGAGATCGAACAGGCGCTCGGTCGCAATGCGGCTCATTTCCTCGGCGGGCACCCGCACGGTGCTGATGCTCGGGCTGGTCACACGCGCGAAGCCGAAGTCGTCGAAGCCGACAACCGAAATGTCCTCCGGCACACGGATCCCGGCTTCACGAAGCGCGCGCATTCCGCCCATCGCCATGTCGTCATTGGCGAAAACGATGCCGTCTGGGATTTCTTCACGCTCGGTTATGATGCGTGCGATCGCCGCCGTACCCGACTGCTCGCCGAGATCGCCCTCAACGACGGAATGATCGACCCCGAACCGCTCGGCGACGCGGGTGAACCCGTCGCGCCTGTCGATCCCAGTCTGGTGGTCGAGTGTTCCAGAAACGTGAACGAGACGCTTGCGTCCATGAACGGTGATGAGGTGCTCGGTGATGCGTTCGGTTGCCGTGACGTCATCGATGCCGACGGACACGGCGCGCTCGAGTTGCGGATATCGTCCGATGAGTACGATCGGCAGGCCGCTCGCGACGAGGCCTTCAATGCGATCGTCATCGATCGCAGCACTGGTGACCACTGCACCGTCCGCGGTCTTCGAGCGCATGACCCGCTCATACGCGACATCCTCCTCGGGAGTGTCGGCGTTGGTTGAGACGATGAGCTGGGCATCGTGCGCGTTGGCTGCGGTCGACATCCCAGTGAGGATGTGCATGAAGTACAGGTGGCCGAAGACGTGCGCCGATGAATTTGGAACGATCAAGGCAACTGCGTTGGCGCGCTGATTACGCAGCGCGCGTCCTGCCGAGCTTGGGACGTAGCCGAGTTCGTCGGCCGCTTGCTTGACGGCGGCGCGTGTCTTCTCGCTGATGCGAGTGTGGCCGGCCAGCGCCATTGACGCGGCGGCCGATGTGACACCCACTCGCGCTGCGACGTCCTTGAGAGTCACGGCCTTCGCCACGGCTGCCTCCTCACTGGTTAGGTTTATCGATTAAGCAGACATTCTGACACTGTTTAATCGATATAGCAACAGCAAGGCGAGTTCGCTGTCGACCACGCCAACAGCTGACATAACCGGCCTCGCTAGAATGCGCTCTGTGAGCAGCAGGCCGAAGATGCAGAGAATGAACCCAGCCAAGCGCAACAGCACGAAGCGCAACGGGCGCAAGGGTGGCCACCCTGGCGGGCGACCAGGCAAGGTCGCGCCTGCAACAGCATCCGACTGGATCGCAGGAGCGCGGCTACGCACACTTCCGCTGTCTGCCGCTCCGGTTTTCATCGGCACGGGCGCGGCGATCGGCGCATCCGGCCCAGACACATATCACTGGGTGCGCGCGCTGCTCTGCCTGGCCGTCGCGCTGCTGCTTCAGATCGGCGTCAACTTCGCCAACGACTATTCTGACGGCGTGCGAGGCACAGACCAGTTCCGTGCTGGGCCGAGCAGGCTGACCGGCTCGGGCAAGGCAAAACCGCGCACCGTACTGATCACCGCCCTGGTGTTCTTCGCGCTCGCGGCGCTTGCCGGACTCGCCCTCGTGATCCGCACCCAGCAATGGTGGCTGCTGCTGGTCGGCGCCGCAGCAATTGTGGCCGCATGGTTTTACACCGGAGGCAAGCGGCCGTACGGATACTTCGGGCTCGGCGAGGTCTTCGTCTTCGTCTTCTTCGGTTTGGTCGCAAC
>DATMTC010000439.1:0-1596 GCA_035565115.1 Microbacteriaceae bacterium
TTCGTCCATTGTGAGCGTGCATGCACGCACGAGCGCTCCATCGATGTCGGCGTTCGGGTAAGCCGCCGCCGTCTCGCGGCGCGCGCGTTCCCAGTGCAATGTCGGCATGTCCTCGCGGCCGGCCAGCGCGTGCGAGAGAACAAGCAGCTCGAGCCCGATCTCGCGCTCGGCCTCCGTTGCGCCGGTGCGGTCGGGTGCCAAGATCCACACCGCGAGACCGAGCAACCCTGAGCCGAGCACTGGCCGATCCGAATAGTTGGCCCTGAGCCGATGCGAAACGAGAATCTGGGTGCGCAAACGGCGAGAGTGAGCGATTGTCTCCGCCTCGTTCGTCGCGCCGGCCCGCACAGAGATGGCGACATACGCCGAGGCCACGGTGAGCGCCCACGGCGCGGCACGCTGCGTGACTTCGCGGAATACCTCGCGTGCGCGCGCATACAGTCTGCGGGCTTCGTCGACATCGCCAGACGATGCTGCGATCTCTGCCAGCCCTGAGAATCCGATCGACCGCAAGTCGGCGTAATCGAAGCCGGCCGACTCGGCATCCGCTGCAGCTAGGCGCTCGAGCGTCACTTTTCCCAGCTCGGGATGCCCAGAGGAGATCTCATTCACGGCGATGACCCAGTCGAGTTGGCGCAGGTCATCCTCGGCGTCGAGGGCCCGCAGAGCCGGCTCAGCGGTATGCGCCCATTTCAGTGCCTCTGCAGGCCGCGCGCGCTGGCTGTGCAATTGGGCGAGTGACTGCGCTGCCATGCCTGTGAGCCATGTATCGCCGGATCGTGTCGCGTTCTCGTACGCTGTCTGCGCAAACTGCGCGGCACGGTCGATCTGACCGTCGTTCTCGCAGAGTTGCGTGGTCATCACATTGGCGAATCCGGCAACGAGCGGATCATCCGACACTCGGTGCTCGGTCAGTAGCTGCTGCACTTTCGACATGTCGCTCATGCTCAGCAACAGCTGGATGAGCATCGACAGTAGCGCGTCTTCGAACACGTGGTCCCGCGCCAGCTGTCTGGTGTGAACGAGGGCTCTCAGCCCCTGGCGAGTGTTACCGATCAACGATGTTCCCGCGATAACACCCCACGCGCCGACCGCCGCTTCGGTGTGTTTCGGGTCGGGCTCATAGTCGCCCAGCACGTCGAGCACCGCGGCAGAGAACGACATCACCTCGCTGTGGGCGCCACGGATCGACCAGTGAAAGGCCAACGTGACGAACACTTCCACGATGACGTCGCCACGTTTCTGATCGATCGCCGATCGCAGAACAGCGACCAGGTTGTCCTGTTCTTCGTTAACGCGTGCGAACGTTGCAACCTGTTCGGCGCCATACGTTGTGCGCCACGTTTCGACGGCGAACGCGGATGCCCAGCGATACATCGCCTCCGTCACCTGCGCATCTTCGCCCGCGCTGGCCAGAGCCATTTCTCCGAACTCGCGTACGGTCTCCAACATCCGATACCGAACGGAACCGGTTCGCGACGAATCGGCAACGGAGACCAGCGACTGGTTCACCAGGGACTCCAGGTCGTCGTCCGGGGCGTCGGCGCGTCCCATTGCTGCACTGCCTGGTCCGGCGCTGCCTGGCCCTGCACTGTC
>DATMTC010000440.1:0-4023 GCA_035565115.1 Microbacteriaceae bacterium
GTGCTGCTGAAGGCTGGCGGCATCCTGCCATTGACGACGATGCATGACCTGGACGCCACCCGAAACCCGCGCGCCCTCGAGATCCTGGTCGCACCTGGTGCATCCGGCACATTCACGATCATTGAGGACGCCGTCGAAGACATGCGGGTCGGGTCGACCGCACACACCACGTTGCGATGGAACGCTGAGACATCGGAGTTCCGGGTGAATGCCGTTGAGGGTCGTAGTGATGTCGTTCCTCCGCGACGCACCTGGACCATAACGTTTCTTGCGGATGCGCCAAGCCAACCGGTCGTCGTTGACGAAGTGCCTGCGACAGTGGACCGCGACGTCGACCGGTTCTCGGTGACGTTCGAGTCGTCGACATCTTCTGACACCGTCGTTCGTTTGACAGGCGGTCCCCCAGAACTCGGTGGGGACGTGCGGGAAAGAATCCGCCAGCTGCTCGACGCCGCGCAGTGCGGGAATGCCGAGAAGCTCGCGGCATGGGGTGTCGTTCAACGCGATGCGAGTGCCGCCGAACGTATTGCGGAGCTCGCAACGGCGGGGCTGCCCGCCACCGTGCTCGCGGCGGTCACCGAATTGCTCGGAACGATCGGAGCAGACCGTCAGCAGCCAGACGGGCAGTGATCCGGCCTGGTAGCGATCAGGCGGGTAGCGATCACGCTGGCGCGGATCGTTAGCTCGGCTCTGGCGCACTCTCGCCGAAGCGCAGCCAGTGACCGACCGTCTCGTGTCGACCAGGGGCATCCAGCCCGTCAACCCGTTCGATGAGCATGTCAAGCGCCCGCTCCGCCAGTTGAGTGGTGTCCGCTGCGACGGAGGTGAGCGATGGCGCCAGATTCATCCCGATCTCGATCGCATCCCAGCCGACGACGGCTACCTGGCCTGGCACCTCGATGCCCCGAAGCCGCAGCGCTCGAAGAGCGCCGATCGCAGCCAAATCGTCGCGGCAGAGTAACGCATCCACGTCGAGGCCGTTATCGAGAGCCGCGCCAAGGGCAAGTTCGGCGGTCACAGCGTCCCCACCGTCGCGTGCGATGAGCAGGTCGGGGTCGAGAACGCGACCGCGTTGCTCGAGCTCGTCGCGGTAGCCTTTCAGCCGCAATCTGGAGGTTTGCGATAACGCGCCCACCTCGTGCCCGAGAAACCCGATTCGCTTTCGACCCATACTCACGAGGTGGGAGATCGCGGCGCGCGCCGCGACGACATTGTCGATCATCACCTGATCGGCGCCAAACGGCTGCTGATCCTCTCCCAGATAAACGACCGGGGTGTCCCGGCGCAGCGCGTCAAGGTCTTTCGCGCTCATCGCCTGCGGATGGATGACCATGCCGTCGACGAGTCCAGCTTCCTCTCCGAGAAGCACGGCGCGCTCGCCGACCTCTGTTCCCCCCGTCTCCTCAAGCAGCAGTCCGTACCCTCGATCTGCACTGACCCTGGCAAAAACGTGAGCGAGCTCTGCAAAATACGGGCGGCGCAGATCTGGCATTGCGAATGCAAGCATCCGCGAGCGCCCCGTCGCCAGCCTTCGGCCGCGCGCGTCCGGACGGTAGCCTAACTCGTCGATGGCGCTCTGCACGCGCGTGCGCAAAGACTCGCTGACGTGCTCGTAGCCGCGCACCACATTTGAGACGCTCTTCATCGAGACGCCAGCGCGATCTGCGACGTCTTGGAGCGTGACCTTCACCACGTATGCACCCTAGCGTTTGACGCCGAGTTTACAGCGCTGTAAATTGGCGGTCTATGACTTCGACAATTGATGCCGCGTCCACTCACGCCTCCAATGGCTCGCTTCCGATCGCGTCAAGGCAGGACGGCACATACCCTCGACCCCAGCTGCTCCGCGCAAACTGGGCCAACCTCAACGGACCGTGGCTGTTCCGACATGACGACGACGACGTCGGTGCATCCGACCGCTGGTACACCGGCCTGTCGGATGCGAGTCAGATCGTTGTTCCCTTCCCGCCAGAATCGCAAGCATCCGGCATCGCTGCGCCTGGTTTTCATCCGGTCGTCTGGTACGAACGCACGATCACCTCAGACGAGATCATCGCGGCCGGAGCGACAGAAGCGTCACCTCGTGTGTTGCTTCATTTCGGGGCCGTGGACTACCGCGCCCGCGTGTGGATCGACGGTGCCTTCGTCGGCGAGCACGAGGGGGGCCACACGCCGTTCACATTCGACGTGACAGCGGCGGTTCGCGATGGCAACGACCATCGGCTTGTTGTTCGAGTGGAGGACGATCCGCACGATCTCACCCAGCCACGAGGCAAGCAAGACTGGCATGAGCACCCTCACGCAATCTGGTACCAGCGCACAACTGGCATTTGGCAGACGGTGTGGCTTGAAGCAGTTCCCGAAACGGCGATCGAGCACCTGATCTGGTCTCAACAGCACGCAACAGCCCTCGATGTGACCATTCGTTTTCTGGGTCGAATTCGGCCGAAGACCAGCGTGCGCATCGAGTTACGGTTTGAAGATCGGCAGGAGTCGCTCGCAACGATCGAAGCGGATGTTCCGACCAGTTCTGGCGAATTGCACCTGACGATCCCGCTCCATCGCCAACGCAACGGCCAAGCAGAAGACGAACTGACGTGGTCGCCCGAGCACCCCAGGCTCGTCGATGCAACAGTGTCGCTCCTCGAGAATTCAGGCACTGCGGTCGATACCGTCGCGAGCTACGTCGGCCTGCGCACTCTGGCCACCCAGCGCGGAGCGTTCTGGCTCAACGATCGCCCGTACGACGTGCGCAGCGTGCTCAATCAGGGCTATTGGCCGCAATCACACCTTGCCGCTCCCTCGGCTGACGCATACAAGCAGGATGTTGAACTCATCAAGCAGCTTGGATTCAACTCATGCCGAATTCATCAAAAGATCGAGGATCCGCGCTTCCTGTTCTGGGCGGATAGGCTCGGCATACTCGTGTGGGCAGAAGCGCCGAATGCATACGAGTTTTCGTCGACGGCTGTCAGGCGGTTGGCTTCCGAGTGGGTCGCAGCGGTCGACCGCGACGCATCTCATCCCTGCATCGTCACCTGGGTTCCGCACAACGAATCGTGGGGCATTCAGCACGTGCGGAACGACCATGCGCAGCAGGCATACGCGCGGGCGCTCAGCGACCTCACCCGGTCACTCGACCCAACCCGACCTGTCGTGTGCAACGACGGATGGGAACAGCAGAACACCGACATCATCACGGTTCACGACTACGAAGGAGATGCAGCGACGCTCGCACGGACATATGCGGACGCTGCAGCCAGAGCGCGCCTCATGCACTCGGTCGCACCGTCCGGCCATGCGCAACTGGTCGCCGACGCGGAAGATCGCGGTCAACCCGTGATGCTCACAGAGTTCGGCGGTGTGAACTTTCAGCCGAACGCCGAACGAGCCGATGGTTGGGGGTACAGCTCAGCGACTGATGAGGCGGACTGGCTCGAGCGAATCACCGGACTGTACGGTGCGATCAGAGCCAGCGACTTTCTCGCCGGCTCGTGCTACACACAGCTGACGGACACCATGCAGGAGACCAATGGCTTGCTGAATGGTGACCGCACTCCAAAGGCACCGATCGCAGACATTCGCAAGGCCATTCAGGGCGGCAGTTAGTCAGGCCGCGCCGAGCAGCTTCTCCGATTCGGCCAGCAGCACGCACGTGCACAGGCCGTCAACCGCAGCGGTCAACTCGTCGATCGACGGGAACGTCGGCGCGATGCGGATGTTCGCGTCCGCCGGGTCTTCTCGGTACGGGTACGGCGACCCGGCAGGAGTCACGGCGATACCCGCATCGCCTGCGAGCTCGATGGCGCGCTTGGCGCATCCGTCTGCCACCATCAGGCTCACGAAGTAGCCGCCCTTCGGGTCGGTCCACTCGCCTGCCCCGTATGGCGTCAGTCGCTGCGCCAAAATGGATGCGACCGCCGCGAACTTCGGCGCGATCAACTCGCGCTGTTTGGCCATGTGCGCCTCGAGCCCCTCGACATCGCGCAGCAATTGCACGTGACGCAGTTGGTTCAACTTGTC
>DATMTC010000441.1:0-2318 GCA_035565115.1 Microbacteriaceae bacterium
GCCGACGTGCGGCCGGCGACCGTTGCGGAACCCAATCCCGCGAGTTTTTGCATCGTGAAATTTATCTTCCAAAACTGTGGTGTTCTGCGCCTCGCGCTGTTAGTCTGATCGGGCGTCAACGGCGAGCGCCCTGCACGACAAGGCCACGGACCGGCAAGCGCGATTCAGTCCTACCAGCAAGCAACCGTCCGATCTTGCGAATGCCTTCGACGGCTTCCGCCTGGGCGGCGAACGATTCAGGAGCCTCAACGTGGATTCTCCCCAGAACGAAGAACGATACCTCGCTCAAGCCATCGAGTTGGCGATCAGCAACGTCGACGATGAGGGCGGGCCATTCGGCGCACTCGTCGTGACAGCGGATGGCGGTCGATATGAGGGCGTCAATCGGGTCACGGCGAACAGCGATCCGACCGCTCACGCGGAGGTGATGGCCATCCGCAACGCATGCTCGTCGATCGCGAACTTCGACCTCACCGGCGCAGCGCTATACACAAGCTGCGAACCATGCCCGCTCTGCCTCGCGGCGGCTTTGTGGGCGCGGATCGACCGCGTCATCTTTGCAGCAGATCGCTACGACGCGGCATCCGCCGGCTTCGACGACGCCGAGTTCTACCGCTTCTTCGAGCAGCCGGTCTCGGAGCGTTCCATGATTGTGAAGCAGTTCGAGCTGGTGGGGGCAGGGATGCCGACGCGCAACGATCCGTTCCAGCGCTGGAACGAACTCTCGACCCGGATTGCCTACTAGGATGACCGTCGAAAAGACCCACGATGGGGTCTCAAACGAAGGAACTCCCCGCGTGACCGTTTCGCCGATCGACCGCTACTTCAAACTGACCGAACGCGGATCGACCTACGGCAGAGAAGTGCGCGGAGGATTCGCCACGTTCTTCGCCATGGCATACATCGTCGTGCTCAACCCGCTGATCCTCAGCGGCCCCGATGGCTCTGGTCACACACTGGGCATTCCGCAGGTGGCCGCTGTCACCGCCGTGACCGCCGGTGTGATGACCATCATCATGGGCTTCTGGGCGAAATATCCGTTCGCCCTTGCAGCAGGACTGGGCGTCAACGCATACGTCTCAGCCACCGTCGCGACCACGAAGGGCCTCACCTGGCCAGACGTGATGGGGCTCGTGGTGCTCTCCGGCATCGTCATGTTCATCTTGGTTCTGTGCGGTTTCCGCGAAGCGGTGTTCAAAGCGGTGCCTGCTGGGCTGAAGACGGCCATCGTCGTCGGCATCGGCCTGTTCATCGCGATCATCGGGTTCGTGAACGCCGGGTTCGTGCGACGGATCCCGGATGCTGCGCACACGACGGTTCCGCTGCAACTCGGGATGGACGGCAAGCTGCTTGGCTGGCCGACCCTCGTATTCGTGCTCGGTCTTGTGCTGACGATCATCCTTATGGTGCGCAAGGTGGCGGGCGCGATCCTCATCGGCATCATCGCGACGACAGTGTTCGCCGTCATTCTGCAGTTGATCACGCGTACTCCGGCCAGCAGCGCGAAGACCCCTGAGGGCTGGTCGCTGATGGTGCCTGACCTGCCAAAGACGGTGATCTCGCTGCCCGACCTGTCGCTGTTCGGGCACATCAACCTCTTCGGCGCGTTCATCCATCTCGGCTCGATCGCAGCCACGCTGCTGGTGTTCACCATTCTGCTCAGCGTGTTCTTCGACGCGATGGGCACCATGACCGGCCTGGCGAGCGAAGCCGGACTGCTCGACAAAGACAACAACTTCGTCGACGCGAACCGGGTGCTGCTTGTGGATGCTGCCGCGTCGGCCGCCGGTGGCTTCGGCTCGGTGTCTGCCAACGAGATCTTCGTCGAGTCGGCGGCAGGCATCGCCGAGGGCGCGAGAACCGGCATCGCCAGCATCGTTACGGGCATCCTGCTGATCGCAACCGCGTTCTTCGCACCGCTTGTCTCGATCGTGCCGTTCGAGGCCGTTGCCCCCGCGTTGGTGATCGTCGGTTTCCTGATGACGACCCAGATCCGGCGCATCGACTGGTCGGATGTCGGCATCGCCATCCCCGCGTATCTCACGTTCACCCTCATGCCGTTCACGTATTCGATCGCAAACGGTCTCGGTGCGGGGTTCATCGCGTTCGTCATCATCCGCATCGTGCAGGGACGCGCCAAAGACGTGCACGTGCTGATGTGGATCGTGGCTGCCGCATTCGTCGTGTTCTTCCTTGTGGGTGCGATCGGCCAGCTGTTCGGGCTGAAGTAGCGCGGCCCGGTGGTCGAGCGCGGTGGAGCTCAAGGGATCGCGAAGCGATCCGCGACCCCAGCGCCGAGTGAGCCTGCGAGCGAGGGC
>DATMTC010000442.1:0-11110 GCA_035565115.1 Microbacteriaceae bacterium
GAGAACTGCGACATCCCAGCCACCGCCACCGAAGCACACCACGTCATCCCCGACCGAGACGGCGGACCCACCCACATCAACAACGGAGTACTCCTCTGCTGGTACCACCACGGACTCATCGACAGAGGCATCCTCCAAATCGTCATGATCAACGGGAAACCCAAAATCACCACACCACGATGGCACCCACGCACATAACGGTGGCTTGCACATGAACGCAACGGCCAAGTCAGCCAGCAGTCAGCGCCAGCGGGTCAGCTCCAACGGGTCAGTGCCAGCAGTCAGCGCCAGCAATCAGCGCCAGCAATCAGCGCCGGCAATCAGCGCCAGCGCGTCAGTGCGTGGAGCAGCTGGGCAACTTCGACGTATCACCCTTGTGACTGATCACGTCGAGCACCTTCAACGAATCGGTCAGCTTCTTGACCGCGAACACCGTGAGGCCGTCAGGGATGTGGCCTCTCACTTCATCGCAGTTCGCGGACGGTGCCAAGAACCAGTCAGCGCCGGCGGACCGAGCGCCATACATCTTCTGCTGAATGCCGCCGATCGCACCGATGTTGCCCTCATTGTCGATCGTGCCTGTGCCAGCCACATGCGCACCACCGTTCAATTTGCCTGAACTCAGCTTGTCGATGATGCCCAGTGCGAACATCTGTCCTGCGCTCGGCCCACCCACGTCGTCCAGCTGAATCTTCACGTCGATCGGAAACGTGTAGTCCATCCCTGCGCCGATCCCGAGAATTACCGAACCCTGATTGAGTTCGGGGGTGACGCTCACGGTGCTGGTCGTTCTGTCGCGTTCCACACCGATCGCGGCAGCCTTCGTGTGACCGTTCTTCGCAAGCGCATCCCGCAGCGCTTGCACCCCTGCCACCTTCTTGCCATTGACGCTCACGATGTCATCGCCGACCTTGAGCTTGCCGTCGGCAGGCGAGCCTTTGATGATCTGCTTCACCGCGACCTTCTGGGGAAAGGTGTAGCCGAGTTGATTCAAGGCTGCGGCCACCGCATCCTTCTGCGAGTCCACCATCATTTGCGCGTTCTCGGCATTCTGCTCGTCAACCGAGACCGAAGGTGGATATGCAACATCCACAGGAATGACCGCCTTGCTCGACGTGAACCATGCCCCGACAACATCCAGCCAGCTCGGCAGCTGCTTGGGATTGCCGACGACACCGACGGTGAGCAAATCGAGTGCGCCAGAGGTCGGATAGGTCTTCTCGTGCGGGATCGAAATCAACGGCGTCTTGTTCGGCGCGGCATCCGTCGACGGCCACACCTGCTGGTCATATCCGAGCGTATTGAAGACAGGGCCTGGCTGCTCGATCACATACGGCGCAGGACTCAGGCTCAACACGAGAATCGCCGCGAACGCGATCACAAGCAGAATCCGACCAACGACGACACCGCGTTTGAGAGGAGCCCTCGACTTCGTCTCTTCGTTCGCGGGCGAGCCGTCTGCGGGATCGCCCGTTCTGAACAGAGCCAACTGAAGTCCTTCCGACCTGCGTGTTCGCGACAGGCGGACACTTCGAACCACGAGCTTAGGGGAATTCCCATCCGCGGGTCAGCAGCACGGGTTAGCGTAGATAAAGCGCCTGAAAGGTTGCCCAGGACGAAAGAGGCGAAAGACATGGCTGAGAACGAATCCGGCAACAACCAGGACGACGAGTTCCGTGACATGTTGCGCGAGTTCCTTTCAGGTAACTCGTCGATCGACCCGAACCAACTCGCCGGCGCGGCCGGATTGCCCAGCGACCCTGCAGCGATTCAGCAGCTGCTCGGCCAGTTGCAGAACGCGATTCGCAACAGCGGCGACGGCATCAACTGGGATCTAGCGCTCGAGCAGGGCAAGCAGCTCGCATCGAAGGATGCCGCACCAACCAGCACCGAGCAGCGCGCTGCCCTCGAGCAGGCGTTCCACGTGGCCGCGCTCTGGTTGGACGAGGTCACGGGCATCTCCGAGCTCACGGCCGTGCCAACACTGATTAGCCGCGCGGAATGGGTAACGGCAACGATGCCACTGTGGACTCAGTTGGCCGAGCCCGTTGCAAGCAGCATCGCCGATTCACTGACCGAGGTGCTGAAAGAACAGGCGCCCGAGGAGATGCAGGGGATGCTGGCGAACGCAGGCAACATCGTGCGAGCGGTCGGCGGCACGCTGTTTGCGATGCAATTGGGTCAGGTCGTCGGTCAGCTCTCTGGCGAGGTCGTGTCTGGTGGCGATGTGGGCATCCCGCTCCTGAGCGACGGGCAAGCTGCACTCCTGCCGCAGAATGTCGCGGTCTTCGGTGACGGACTCGACATCCCGACCGACCAGGTCGGACTGTACCTCGCCGTGCGCGAGTTGGCGCACGCTCGGTTGTTCAGGCACGCTAAATGGCTTCGGCTGCAACTGCTCACCTCGATCACGGAGTTTGCAAAAGGCATCCACATCGACACCGAGCGCATGGAAGAGCTGGCCGAAAGCTTCGATCCGGCGAATCCGGAAGAGTTGCGGCAAGCGATGGTCAGCGGAGCGCTCATCCCGCCGAAGACCGACGCTCAACAGGCGGCGCTCAGCCGTCTCGAGACGATGCTTGCACTCATCGAAGGCTGGGTCGATGTCGTCACGGCCAAGGCAACGGCTCGGCTGCCGAAGTCGGATGCTGTCGCCGAGACGGTGCGTCGGCGCCGGGCAGCGGGTGGACCGGCCGAATCCGCGTTCGCGACACTCGTCGGTCTCGAACTGCGACCGCGCAGGCTTCGCGAGGCCGCTGCAATGTGGCAGGCCGTGACGGATGCTGTGGGAGACGAAGCGCGCGACGGCCTCTGGTCGCATCCCGACCTGCTGCCAAGCTCAGAAGACATCGACGACCCCGCTGCGCTCATCGCGCGCCTCGACGCGACATCGCGAGGGCAAGATCCAGAACTGGATGCGATCGATCAAGCTCTCGAGGACCTGTTGCGCGACGATGGCACGGAGCGTCCGACCGAGCAGTGAGCGCCACAATCACGGCGATCTCGGTGCTTGGGAAATTCGAGGGTTGACAGAGGGTCTGTCGCGCGAGAAAACTCCAGAGTGCACGTCAGAACGGTGTGAGTCGTTCTGAACGTTCATCAGGTCCTGCGGAACGGCCGCCGGGATGTGAACTCTGGAGGCGACACCGATGTCGACGCATGAAGAACCCACCCGTGGACCGGCTAGACCAGGTCCGTACGTGATCTCAGGGATCCTGGTCATTATCGCGATCGTGCTTCCGCTGCTCGTTCCGATATACGCGCGCTGGGATCCGGCACTGTTCGGCATTCCGTTCTTCTACTGGTATCAGATGCTCTGGGTGCTCATCGACGCCGCGCTGCTCTGGATCTGCTACGCAATCATCACCAAAGAGGACCGCCGCAGACGCGCAGCGGTCCGCCCAGCACCGACGACGCCAACCCCGACGACGCCAGCCCCGACGACTGGGGGCGAGAAATGAGCCAGGCGGGAGTGTTCGCTCAGGCGGCCGCGGGCGCGCATCCGGTCAACGGAGTCGCTCTGACGGTTGTCATCGTGATCTTCGCGATCGTGGCCATCATGGGTTTCGTTGCGGTCCGCTGGCGGGTCAAGCCGGAAGAACGTGGATTGAAGACCCTCGATCAGTGGGGTCTTGCCAGCCGTGGGTTTGGCAGCTGGATCACGTGGTTCCTCCTCGGCGGAGACCTCTACACGGCATATACGTTCATCGCGGTTCCCGCCGCGATGTACAGCACGGGAGCGGTCAGCGGATTCTTCGCAGTGCCATACACGATCGTTCTCTACCCAATCGTGTTCCTGTTGATGGCGCGCCTCTGGTCCGTGTCACATCGGCACGGTTACGTCACGCCAGCCGATTTCGTCGGCGGCCGCTACGGCAGCAAATCACTGTCAACAGCGATCGCCGTCACCGGCATCGTCGCCACGATGCCGTACATCGCTCTGCAACTGGTCGGGATCAAGGCCGTGCTGTCGGTTCTCGGGTTGGGCAGTGGAACTAACGCGTTCACGCAAGACCTGCCGCTGATCATCGCATTCGTGGTGCTTGCTGCGTACACATACACAGCGGGTCTGCGGGCTCCGGCAGCCATCGCGGTCGTGAAGGATCTTCTGATCTACATCGCGATCATCGTGGCAATCATCGTGCTGCCGTCCCAGATGGGTGGATGGGGTCACATCTTCGACGCTGCGCAGACGAAGATGACGGCAACCAACCCCGCAACGGGCGCACCCGTGGGCTCCGTCATCCCAGGGGCGACCAGCTTCAACGCGTATTGGACGCTGGCGCTCGGAAGCGCAATGGCCCTGTTCATGTACCCGCACTCGGTCACGGGTGTGCTGGCCACAAGGAGTCGCAACACCATCCGCCGAAATGCTGTCGTGCTGCCGATCTATTCGCTCATGCTCGGATTTCTGGCGCTTCTGGGTTATGTGGCCATCAAGGCCGGCACCAAGCCGATCGACCTGAATGGGGCGATCAACCCGCAATTGGTTGTGCCGCAGCTGTTCTTGGACCACTTCCCCGCCTGGTTCGCCGGAGTCGCTCTTGCGGCGATCGCGGTCGGAGCGCTTGTCCCTGCCGCGATCATGTCGATCGCAGCATCCAACCTGTTCACCCGCAACATCTACCGCGATCTGTTCAAACCGCGTGCCACGCCACAGCAAGAGGCGAAGGTGTCCAAACTGGTGTCATTGCTCGTCAAACTGGGAGCGCTTCTCTTCGTGCTCGTGATGGATCAATCAGCCGCCATCAACATGCAGTTGCTCGGCGGCGTGTGGATCTTGCAGACGTTCCCGGCGATCGTCGCAGGCCTCTACACGCGGTGGTTCCACCGATGGGCGCTGCTGATCGGCTGGGCGGCAGGCATCCTCTACGGCACCATCGCCGCATGGGGCGTGGTCAATCCCGTCACACACGCGCACTTCGGCGGTTCGATTGCGAACATCCCGTTCACGAACATCCCGATCTACATCGCCGTCACGGCGTTCGTCATCAACGCGCTTGTTTCGGTGATTCTCACCATCATCTTCCGTGCGCTGAAGGTTGCGGACGGGCGCGATCGCACGAAGGCGAGTGACTACGGCGCCGACGAGAACGATCCGAAAGTTGCCGAAATCGAGCGGACCATGTCACCGATCGAGCCCGGGGCTGGCGCGCCGACGGTCTAGCAGGTGCATCGTCGCAGGTTGTGGATAACTTCTGCGGGCCACGGACGAATTGGTGCATCATTCCTGCATGATGCTTCGTCTTGACCCGACCGTTCCGATCGTCTGGCGTGATCCGTACTGCCTGCAGGTGGGCATCGACGATCCGGTGTGCACGCTGCCCGAGGCCACCACGGCGACGCAGCGGATGCTCGCTGCCCTGGCCGTCGGCGTGCCGCGGTCCGCACTCACGGCGATCGGCACGAACGCCGGCGCTTCAGAAGCTCAGGTGGCTGCCCTGCTCAAAGCCGTCCGTCCTGCGCTGCTGACCGTGCAGGCGACTGGCGTCCGACCGGTCGTCGCGCTTGACGATGAGCACACCCTGATGCCGCAACTGCGTGCACTCGCCGAACAGTCAGGGATTCGCGTCGTTGCAGCATCCGACGCTCACGTCGCCACGGTCGCTGGCGCAGTGATCGTCGCGAATTTCGCCGTTACCCCTGCCCAGCACGGCGCATGGCTCAGCCGTGATGTGCCGCATCTTCCCGTCGTGTTCGGTGATCGACTCGTGCGAATCGGCCCGTTCGTGGAGCCGGGTGTCGGGCCGTGCGTTCACTGCATCCAACTGGAACGCGTCGACGAAGACCCGGCATGGCCCGCCATGGCAACCCAGCTTGTGACCAAGTCTGCTGCCTCGTCTGCACCGCTTCCGCGCACCGATGCGACGGTCCGTGTCGTGCGGATGCTCGCGGACAGGCTCATCGCACGCTCGCGATCGTATCTGGCCACCAGCATCGTCGTCGATGCGACGACGGGCGCGGTCAGCGAGCGTTCGCACCGCCCTCATGAACGGTGCGCTTGCCGAGCTCTGCCAGAAAACGTGACGGTTCTCGGCGACCAGCGCGACCCGTCCCCTGGCCAGACCAACTCAGCTGCAACCGGCGTCGCGCGCGCGTAACGCCGACATAGAGCAGGCGCCTCTCCTCGTCGATCTGCTCGAATGACTTGGCGTAGCTGATCGGCACGAGCCCTTCGCTGAGCCCGATGATGTAGACGGAGTCCCACTCAAGGCCCTTCGCAGAGTGCAACGTCGCGAGCGTGACTGCCGCCATCGTCGGTTCGTGCTGACTGGCCTGCCGCTCGAGCAACTCATCCGTGAACTGCCGGAACGTCGTGCCAGGTGCTGCAAGATCCACTAGCCCCATGATGGCGTTGAGCGCTTCCCACCGATCGCGAACAGCACCACGCGCATCAGGTGGCTGCTGCGACCAGCCGAGCGAGCGCAGCACATCGCTGACCGATTTGAACAGCGGCTCGCCTGCGACCGAGACGGATGCTCCGCGAAGCGACATGATCGCCTGGCGCACCTCTGGCAGGTCGAAGAAGCGTTTGGCTCCCCTGATCTGATAGCTGATACCTGCGTCGTTGAGCGCGGTCTCGAGTGCCGCGGCCTGCACATTCACGCGGTACAGCACGGCGATCGACTCGGCCTTGCGTCCTGCTGCCAGCTCTTCGCCGATTGCCGCCGCGACGGCGCGGGCCTCTGCCATGTCGTGCGGATGCGCCACGATCGAAGGCTCGTCTGCATCCGATCGTGGGCCATCCGCTGGCCTGGAACGAAGCATCAGCGCGCCTGGGCGTCCCCGCATCAGCCGGTTCGCGGCGTCGATGATGGGCGGGGTTGACCGATAGTTCTGCTCGAGTCGCACCACCTGCGTCTGAACGTAGCGTTTCGGGAACTCGAGCAGATATGCGCTGCGGGCCCCAGCGAACGAATAGATCGTCTGACTTGCATCGCCGACAACGCAGACGTCGCGTCGGTTGCCCAGCCACAGGTCGAGCAGATTCTGCTGCAGCGGCGACACGTCCTGGTATTCATCGACGACGAAGAACCTGTACTGCTCGCGCACGTGCATGGCGACGGATGGTTCAGATTCGATCATGCCTGCACAGGCAAGCAGAACATCCTCAAAGTCGATCTGCCTGCGCTCGTCCTTGAGGTCTTCGTACGTCTGCTGCAATTGCACGGCCTGCTCGATGGTCAGCGAACCGGGCACCGGCCTGCTGGCCGAGGCACCGGCCCCTGGTGACGTGACCCCCGACAGCGCCGCGGCATACTCGTCGATGCTCAACGATGACACCTTGCGCCACTCGATCTCGGCCGCCATGTCGCGCAGCGTCGCCGTGTCGACCTTGATCCGCATGCGTTCGGCGGCCTGACCGAGAAGCCGACCTTTGCCATCCACGACGCTGGGCAATCGTCCACCGATCACGAGCGGCCAGAAATAGTTCAACTGACTGAGCGCTGCAGAGTGAAATGTGCGTGCTGCCACGCCCCCGGCTCCGAGGTGTCGAAGTCGAGACCGCAGTTCGGCGGCGGCGCGTGTGGTGAAGGTCAGCGCCATCACGCGATTCGGCGCATACGCACCGGTAGCCACACCGTAGGCGATGCGGTGCGTGATCGCCCTGGTCTTGCCGGTGCCTGCACCCGCAAGGATGCACACCGGCCCGAGAAGAGCTTCGGCGGCTACTCGCTGCCCATCATCGAGCGCGTCGAGCAGAGCATCCGGAGAAGTCTGGGTCATCCACGGCCTTCGCCAGCTGGCGGCTCGGTCAGTGGACCGCCATACCAGTCCTGCACGATGGCGTGCGCGATCGAGACGCCGCCTGGCAGCATGATGTCGTCGCGTTCACGCCAGATGTCGTCACGGCTGAACCAGCGAAGAGCAAGGATCTCGTCACCGTCCGGTCGCAGCGCTTCTGGGTCTTGCCCGTCCGCCAGCCGTGCGCGATAGCCGATCATCACCGACTGCGGGAACGGCCACGGCTGCGAACCGACGTACTGCAGGTCGGAAACGCGGATGCCTGCCTCTTCGTAGATTTCACGCAGCACCGCCATCTCGAACGACTCCCCCGCTTCGACAAATCCAGCAAGAAGCGACCAGCGGTTGTTCTCCCACAACGCGTTGGAACCGAGCAGGATGCGATCGCACCCGTCGATGACGGCCGTGATGATCGCGGGGTCGGTTCGTGGGAAGATCTCGTTGTCGTCGACCAGGCAGCGCCGCATCCACCCTGCCTGTTCCACGACGGTCGGTGTTCCGCAGCGCGGGCAGTGCATGAAGGTCGCATGCCAGTTCGTGACGGCGAGTGCTTCTGTGAAGAGTCCGGCATCCCGCGCGCTGAGGCCGGTTGCTGCCTGGCGCAGCCCGATCCAGCGCTGCTCGTCTGGTTCTAATTCGTTCGCCGCAGCATCCGTCAGCACGACGGCGATTACCGGAGTTCCGGCAGGCTCTGCTGGAGCGTCGTGCAGCGTGAGTCCGAGGTAGACGCGCACGAGCGCAGAAGTGACCTCTGCGCTGGGCAGCAGTGCAAGCGCCGTGCGTGCCGCATCGGTCATCAGGGCGCGGCCCTGCCACATGGGGAGCATCCTGGTCGCCTCGTCTGCCAGCAACTGATCGAACAGGTCGGGCTCCCCACGGCGCGCGGCGTCCCGATCGACGGCTTCTGAAGCCAGCTGCAGAGTGGCGGACAGCTCGTGTGACATTCGGATCCTCGTGTGTGACGTGTTTGCTGGCTGTGCAGGCGTGGCGAACGGCCGGTGCCGGGGCAAGTCGACCTACCCTAGACGGTATGGCCAGATCCCATCTCACTCTAGCCGCGCTGGCAACCTCGGCCGTCGCAGGCCTCGACGTCGCAGGCACGCGCAGCTACAGCTATGGAAGCCAGGGCGACTACGATTCGGCGCTGCTGTCTGGGCGCGACGGTCGTGAACTCATCATTCGCGTGCCGACGTCGCAGGCTGCCGAGACCGAGCAGAGCGCCGATCTGGTCGCACTTCGTGCACTGACGGCCGGCGTGCGCGCGAGGCTGCCATTCGATGTGCCCGAGTTCGTTGGCCAGGCCCCTGTCGGTAGCACGCGCGCTGTCGTCTATAACTTTTTGCCAGGGGCGAAGGTGAATGTCGAGGACATTCCGGCCGGCGACGGCCTTGCGACCTCGATCGGACGGGCGATCGCCGCCATCCACTCTCTGCCGACCGGTTTCGTCGACGAAGCCGGGCTCCCGGTGCTCTCCGCAGCGGATTGTCACGCGTCGGCCGTCGAGCTGATCGACTCTGCGGCTGCCACCGGCCTGTTGCCAGCGGCGCTACGCGACCGGTGGCGTGAGGTGACTGGCGACGACCGCGTGTGGCGCTTCCAACCTGCCGTGATCAACGGAGCGATGACAGCCGATTCCCTGCTCATCGACAATGAAGCGGTCGTGGCGGTTCTCGGCTGGTCAGCACTTCGCGTCGGAGATCCTGCGCGCGACCTGCACTGGCTGCTCGGCATGACTGGAGACGCAGCGGAGACCGCGCTGGAATCATATGCTCTGGCGCGTCAGGTGACGACAGACCGCCAATTCAGCCGTCGCGCGATGCTTTACGCCGAGCTGGAGATCGCCCGCTGGTTGCTGCACGGACGCCAACTGCATGATCAGGCGATCATCGATGACGCTGTCGGCATGCTCGACGGCCTCGTGGACCGCGTGCACAGTTCGTCGACGGCGCCGTTGTCGCAGGACACCGGCCCGATCATGGCGATCGCAGACGTTGAAGCGATGCTTTCATCAACACCGCTGGACCGTGAAGACGATTTCGCCGTCGGCCTCGGTCCCGTCGAAGAGGAATCCGAGGGCAGCCGCCCCTCATCTGACGACGACTGATCAG
The DNA here is from genome assembly GCA_035565115.1 of Microbacteriaceae bacterium. Lineage (GTDB taxonomy): Bacteria > Actinomycetota > Actinomycetes > Actinomycetales > Microbacteriaceae > Rathayibacter_A. The sequence goes on from DATMTC010000442.1 coordinate 9,855, forward strand.
GCGGCGTCTGACGGGTTTACTGCCCGACGCCAGCGGGCGAGAAGCTCCGCCTCGTCGTCGATGTGCTCCGGTGTGATGATGCGATCGTCACTGACGAAATAGAACACGGCGTCGATCAGATCAGGATCGATGCCCGACCACCTGGCATATGCGAGGCGGTACAGCGCCAGCTGGAGCTGTTTGCGCTCGAGGTCTTCCGCATCCTTCGGCGCTTTGCCGGTCTTCCAGTCGACCACCTGATACCGGCCATCGACCTCGTAGACCGCGTCGATCTTGCAGATGATGATGCGACCATCGAACGGCAGGTGAATCTCACGCTCGACCTCGATGGGTCTGCGGGATGCCCATGCTGACTGCTCGAAGGTGTGCCGAAGCCGCGCGAACTCTGCAGCAGCGACTGTCTCGGTCGCCGAGTCCAATTCGCCTTCGAGCGCATCGATCGACTCACTGGTTCCCCCGAGCCCGTAGCGCTCTTCGACCCAACTGTGGAACATGGTGCCAAGCCGCGTCGCTCGATACGGTCGCTCAGGCATCGGCCGACGCAATCCGGCCGCGACGGCCGACGGATCGGTGACGTAGTCCTTGAACCGTGAAGCCGGAACACGGGTGGGCAGCGGAACAGCTCCGTCGGCATCCAGTCGTCTGCGGCGCTCTTCGAGCAACAGGTCCAGTTCACCGTCCCAGCGACCGCCCGCGCCCGGTTCGCTCGCGACGACGTGCCTGGCAGCGTCTTCGAGCAGCGCTCTTCGGTTGCCGAGTGGATCACGTGGCCAACTGATCAGGTCGGCCTCGTCTCCGAGCGGATTCTCTTCATGTTCGCTCGCGCTCGGCAGCGGCCCGATCACACCTGCTTCTGCCAAGCCGATCAGGAATCTGCTCGGCGTGCGCGCTTTGGACTGTGTCGCCCAGAATGATCCGCTGATCAGCAGCGCATGCCGCGCGCGCGTCACGGCAACGTACGCGAGTCGCCGCTCCTCCAGCTCGTGCCGTCTGCGAACCGCCGCCTTGAAGGCGTCACGTTCGTCAACGAGCTCCTTGCGTGTGGTCGCCGAACGCCAATTGAATACCGGAAGCTCGTCGGCGTCGCCCCTGAATTCGTACGGCAGGTTGCCGAACCCGAGCCATCCGCCTGAGCCCTCTGCCGGCGTTCCAGGCAACTCGTTCTCGACGAATCGCGGAACGACGACGATATCCCACTCGAGGCCCTTCGACCCGTGGATCGTCAGCAGCTGAACGGTACCAGGCTCGGGGTCCTC
>DATMTC010000443.1:0-1881 GCA_035565115.1 Microbacteriaceae bacterium
GGTCGTGACGGCGAAGCGTGAGTGCCATCCGATCACATGCACGCGACCGGCTTCGGGCGGAGTGTCCTCGGCCTCGATGCTTTCCACCCACACGTAGTAGCCGGGTTCGGTCAGCGTGCACGGCGCCGTCTCGTAATCGCCGGGCCCGTTCTCGATCGGAGTCTGCACCGAGCACACGACGGGAGCGTCGGCCGGGGGAGCATCCGCCTCTGCAGGTTGTGCGTCGAATGGGCCCAGCAGCGAACTGCGCACCGTCACGGGCACCGGCTTGTAAGGTCCGCCGTCCGGGCCGTATACGCCCCACTGCGCCGACTTCCCATCGGCTTGCGCGATGCCGACGGTCAACTTGTCCGTGATCGAGGCGCCGGCCGCTGCCGTCGCATCGCTGGTCTGAGTTGTCACGGTGGGCTGAAACGGCTTCGCGGTCGGCCGATCGATGACGAGCCGGTCGACTGCTGACGCGGATGCCGCAGACGCGATCAGCAGATTCTGCACATTGCCCGGGTTCCGCCCGATCGTGACGTTGTTGCCGAGTGGCAGCTGCGGAAAGTTGGCTTCGGCGATGATGTGGCTGACGGCCTGATCGGTTGTCGGCGCAATCGCGTAGCGTATTCCGTTCTTCACGACCTTGGTTGCAGAGCCGTCGTCGAAGACAGCGCCTGTGAGCGTGATCGTGCCCTGCTGCGAGCCGCGCGGGGCCCGGATTCCGCCAGCCAGATAGTCGATGTCGAGGTCAACGCGCACATTGTCTGTGCCGTCGTTGCTGCGCTCAATGATGGTCTTCGCTGTGACAGATCGTGACGCGCCGTCTTCGCCGTTCGCCTTGGCGATCATTCCGTTTGCGCCCGCGAGCACTTCAGCGGCGTGAGCGCCCGCCCGTGCAGCAAGCTCTGCCGGGTCGCGGCCATCCAGCCCGGTGATCATCCAGGTGGCCAGCTGGGCGGATGCGGCGACGACGGGGTCGGAGGTGGACGCCCAGGTGCGCGAGATGTATGCGAGGCGAGCGCGATCGTCGTCCGAGTACCAGCCGAGCGTCGCCGCATCCACGAACTCGAAGTCATTGCCTGTTGGGGCCGTGCGGCCAAGGTTGACGCAGAAGCCGGAGCCTCCGTCGGCCATTCGATACGAGCCGATCCAGTATCCGTTCGCTGATTCGTAGCCGACCGCATGGCCGGTGGCCACGACAGCGGAGGCGCTGGTCGCCGCGAACACCGATGCGAAAAGGCCGAGGAGCACGCCGATGGCAAGCATGCGGATGCGTGGCGGCCGAGGGTTGCGCGGATTTCGTGGTTGGGAATTGGTCATGCGTTCGATGCTGGCCAATTCGCCGAGGCCGTCGTGGCCGGAATGTTCGATTCGTGGATAACTCGTGCCGCGCCGGCCCTGTGGAGAACGTGTCGGGAGCGGAGGTTGAGCGACCGATCGACAGTGCCTGGACGGCAGACGGCGCTGTGGGAGCCTGCGGAAAGCGCGTGAAGTGGAGGGCTCTGCCGGCGCCATTTCGGCAGGCAAAGCCGTCGAGAACATCGCGTCACTCGGCAACCCTGAGTGATTCGCCGAGTGCGCGCGTCTGTTCGCCTGACACGGATGCTGGCTGCCACGCTCATCGGCGTCGGGAGGCAGCGGATTGCGTGCGTCCGTTATGAGTTTTGGGCGACGCGCCGCGCATTTGTGCACGACACGCCGACCACTCGACCGGATCTCATAGCGAGCGCACGCATCCGCAGTGGATCCTGCCGGATGGCGGCGAGATCGACCGTCGACGGGGTCGTTCAGAAGGGCTGGGCCGAAACCCGTTAGGCCGCCTCGCTTTCGGCGATCGTTGCGGCAAGCGCGGATCGCAACGGGGTAGCCGGCCGCCCACGCAGGTTCTCGAGAGCC
>DATMTC010000444.1:0-4542 GCA_035565115.1 Microbacteriaceae bacterium
GAGAACTGCGACATCCCAGCCACCGCCACCGAAGCACACCACGTCATCCCCGACCGAGACGGCGGACCCACCCACATCAACAACGGAGTACTCCTCTGCTGGTACCACCACGGACTCATCGACAGAGGCATCCTCCAAATCATCATGATCAACGGGAAACCCAAAATCACCACACCACGATGGCACCCACGCACATAACGGCATCCACGCGCATAGAGGCACCCACGCACACAACAGCATCAAACCTGGCGCTCAAACCTGGTGCATCGAACACGGATCGGCGTCGCGCAGTTTGGCCGCGACCGTCACCGTATGGCATACTCGATGAGTTGCAAGCGGCCCCATCGTTTAGCGGCCTAGGACGTCGCCCTCTCACGGCGGTAACGCGGGTTCAAATCCCGCTGGGGTCACCAGTCAGATCACAACAGCGAGCGCCCGGCTTCCGCGATACATCGCGGGGTCGGGCGTTTCGCGTGTAAGCAGGTTTTGGCGTGTGAGCAAGATGCTCGGCATCGCTGCTCGGCATCGCGTCTCAGCGCCCGCCGTTGCTGACCGTCAACAGGAACGCGGCATCCGATGTTGCCTTCACACTGTGCGACGCCGCAGGCAGATCAAGAAAGTCGCCGACCTTCAACTGCCAACTCGCCGTCGAGGTCTCAAGCAGAACCTCGCCTGCGAGAACCTGGATGCTCGCCTCAGGCGGACTCGTATGTTCGGCAAGCGACGCCCCGGCAACAAGCGCGATGACCGTCTGGCGCAGTCGCTGATCGTGGCCACCATAGATCGTGCGTGATGCACGTCCGCTAGTGGATGCCGCGGCGGCACGTAGTTGTTCGCGGGCCGACGCCGCTAGGGCTGTCTTCTTCATTGAACACCTCTTGCAGGCACCCTACTCGATTGGTGACCGCGGCAGACAGATCGGCGGCACCATTTCACCGATCGGAGTTCGGACCCACCACACATGCTGCGAGCGCAACTCCTGCCACGTCGAGAACCGATAGTGGAACATCCGCGCCCTCACCCATCTGGGCCGATCCGTTCCGAACGGCGCAGAACGCAGCATCCGCAGTGTCGCAGGGTCGGCCTCGAGCAATCGCTGCAAGAACACGAAGAACCACCGCTCGCTCGAGCCACGAAGCGCGAGGAACCACATCAACCAGTCCAGACGCAGGTGATACGGGGCGAACTGCCTCGGGAGCTTGTGCGGATCGCCCGGCTTGCCACGGAACTCGTACTCCTTCCACGTGGCATTGTCATCCGGGCTCGCGGCATCCGTCGCTTCGACGATCACCTCGAAACGTTCACGCGTGATCGAACCAAATGCGCCGTATGCGTTCACGAGGTGCCAGCGGTTGAAGCTCGCGTTCATCAGCTGCCGCTTGGAGAGCAGATTGCGAATCGGGTAATAGCTCAGCGCGATCATCAGCGCTGTCACGGCTAGCACAACGATGATGAACCACACATCGGCAGGATGCGTCGCAGTGCGGGCTGGCATGGCTGGCACAACAACGTGAGCAACCGGATCAGCGACGGCAGAGAACGCCAGAATGATCGTGAGCACGTTCAACCAGGCGAAGTTGCCAGACAGCACGAGCCAGAGCTGAGTGACGATGATGATGGCAGCTGCGATGCTCGCCACCGGCTGAGGAGCGAAGAGGAAGAACGGCACGATCAACTGGGCGAAATGGTTGCCGATCACCTCGGCACGGTGCGCCCAGCCCGGTAGATGGTGGAAGAACCAGCTCAGCGGACCCGGCATCGGCTGGGTTTCGTGGTGGTAGAACATCGCCGTCAGATCGCGCCAGCAGCGATCACCGCGCAGTTTGATCATTCCTGCACCGAATTCCAGTCGGAAAACCAGCCACCTGGCCAGGATGATGATGGTGATCGGCGGCGTCGTCTCGTTCGACCCGAGGAACGCGACCAGAAAGCCGCTTTCGAGAAGCATGCTCTCCCAGCCGAATGCGTAGAACGTCTGGCCGACGTCCACGATCGAGAGGTATCCGGCCCAGATCAGCAGGAACGCGATCAACGGCACCCAGGACGGGCCCAGCTGCGGAAGTCCGGCGACCAAAGCTGCCGAGATGATCGCACCGATAACGGCCACGGCGGTGAGTCGACGATCGGTGTAGCCGCGACGAAAGACGGTTGGACCTGCCCGGTCGCCCGCGAACGCGAGAAACTTCGTTGCCGGCTGGAGCCCGCGTTCGCCCAACAGCACACGGAACTGCGCCAACGTGGAGGCAAACGCGATCAGGTAGATCGCGGCGACGCCGCGCTGCAGCACCTGCCGCGCGAGTTCGTAGCCTTCAGCGCCGAACCACTCCATGCTGAACCACGCTACGACGGGCATTGCCGCTCGGCCAGTCCTGTAGGCTTGGCTGCGCGAAGGGGAGTATCCCACCGGTCCGCGTGCGGACCATCGTTGCGATCGTCATCACGGACCGGAATCGGTCCCGGGCGCGACGGCACGGCTCATGCCGTGCGGGAGAGACTTTCGGCACCGCCAGAGCGCGGTGGCCGTATGACGCACATCCGGGTGATGTGCCCCCTGAGAAAGGCTTCCCGTGGAGCTTGCCCTTCCCCTGTGGTTCGAAGTCGGATCGCTTGTCGTACTCTGCCTGATCCTGTTGGGCGATCTGCTGCTCGTGATCAAGCGTCCGCACATTCCGACCGCCCTTGAGTGCGCGATCTGGGTCGGGGTCTACGTTGCGTTGGCTCTGATTTTCGCGCTGTGCATGCTGTGGCTGGGCGACGCAGAACACGCCGGACAGTTCCTGGCAGGCTGGCTCACCGAATACAGCCTGAGCATCGACAATCTGTTCGTCTTCGTGCTGATCATGGCCCGCTTCGCCGTGCCACGAAAGCTCCAGCAAGAGACCCTGATGATCGGCATCATCATCGCCCTCATCTTGCGCGGGATCTTCATCATCCTCGGTGCGCAGCTGATCGCGAACTTCAGCTGGATCTTCTACATTTTCGGCGCTTTCCTGCTGTACACGGCGATTCATCAGGCGGTGAGCAACGAAGAGGAATCCGGATCGGAAGACAACCGATTCATCCGCTTCATCCGTCACCGCCTGCGCATCTCGACGGAGTTCGATGGATCGAAGTTGCGCACGACCGTCTCAGGCAGGCGCGTTTTCACACCAATGCTCATCGTGTTCCTTGCCATCGGCTCAACCGATCTGCTCTTCGCGCTCGACTCCATTCCAGCGATTTTCGGGATAACCACGAGTCCGTTCATCGTCTTCGCGGCGAACATTTTCGCGCTCATGGGCCTGCGACAGCTGTATTTCCTGCTCGGGCATCTGCTGCAACGGCTCGAATATCTCAAGTACGGCATCGCTATGATCCTCGCGTTCATCGGCCTGAAATTGGTGTTCCACGCGCTGCACGAGAATCAGGTGGTTTTCATCAACGGCGGAAATCCGGTTGAATGGGCCCCTGAGATCGACACGTGGACGTCGTTGACCGTGATTGTGGCAGCCATGGCTGTGGCCACGGTCGCCAGCTTGGTGAAAATGCGGATCTCCACCAGCCGGGCAACGACACGAAAGGAATAAGTGAGCGACCGGATCGGCGCGAGCGCGCGCACGGATACAGGGTCTGTGCGCGCCGTCAATGAAGACAGTTACCTTGCGCGGTCGCCGCTGTTCATCGTCGCCGACGGTATGGGAGGCCACGCGCGTGGCGATAAGGCGAGCCAGCAGGCCATCCACGAGTTCGATGAACGGATCCCGGCCGGATCGGTCCCAACACCGGATGAGGTGCTCGACACTGTCGCAGCGGCAAACACCGCCGTGCGGGGACTGTCGCAGGCAGAAGACTCGGGAATCGCCGTGGCGGGCACGACGCTCACCGGAGTGGTGCTCGTGCGCACCGCCGAGGGCGCGCAGCGGCATTGGATGGTCGTGAACGTCGGCGACTCCCGTGTGTACAACTGGGATGGTCGAACCTTGACGCAACTCAGCGTCGACCATTCTGCAGTGCAGGAACTTCTCGACGCAGGCGCGATCCGCCCGGACGAGGCCGCCCAGCATCCTGAGCGCAACGTGATCACTCGTGCCCTGGGTGCCGACGCCGCCGTCGAGGTCGACGTCTGGCTGCTGCCAGCATCCGGATCGCAGAGGTTCTTGGTGTGCTCGGACGGGCTGTGCAAGGAACTGACCGACGAGCAGATCGCCCAGATCCTTGCGGCTCACGCCAGCAGCGACGTTCCATCTGCCTCAGTTGCGGATGCTCTGGTCGACGCTGCTATTTCTGCTGGTGGCCGCGACAATGTGACCGTGGTCGTGGTTGAATCCCAGATGGGGGATGTCGGCGACGACCATGAGTCGACGCTTGATCGCGGCGCCGCCACATCGGAGTTCCTCGAAGACACGCGACCGAGAAGCTAGGAAGGACTGCCGTGCTGCAGATTCAACAGGCCGCGCCAGGACGCTGGCTGGCTGCGACAATCCCAGGGCGACTGCTTGTTGTCGAATGCGCGGATGCGACCAGCGAGTTTGTGGACGAAGTGTGGCGGGCACTCAGCGACGG
>DATMTC010000445.1:0-5257 GCA_035565115.1 Microbacteriaceae bacterium
CGCAGCTGTACTACAACCTCGCGTCGATCTTCGTCGCGCTGATCACCATCGGCATTCTCGGCCTGATCATGGACCGGCTCCTCATGGCCGGAGAAAGAAGAATCACCTCATGGCAGGAGCTGCGATGAACACGATCGCAACGAAGCCGAACGGCGACCTGGCGAGCGATCAATCGGTCCCGAAGATCGGCGTGCGGAATCTCAACAAGGTCTTCCCGCTCGGGTCATCGCAATTCGCAGCGCTGACCGACGTCGATCTCGACGTGGCGGACGGCGAGTTCGTCACAGTGGTCGGGCCATCCGGATGCGGCAAGAGCACCCTGATGAACATCGTCGCCGGCCTGGAGGAGCAGACATCCGGACAGGTTCTCGTCGACGGCAAGCCGATCTCGGGCCCCAACCCGGAGCGCGGCGTCATCTTTCAGCAATATGCGCTGTTCCCGTGGCTGACCGTGCGAAAAAACGTTGAGTTCGGCCTGCAGATCGCCGGCGTCAAGGGTGCGGAGCGCCGCGAGCGCGCCCAGCATTTCATCGACCTCGTCGGATTGGGCGTGCATGCCGATCAGCTGCCGAAGGCGCTGTCTGGCGGCATGAAACAGCGGTGCGCGATCGCCCGCGCATACGCCGTCAACCCCAAACTGCTGCTGATGGACGAGCCGTTCGGGGCACTGGATGCGCTCACTCGCGTGAATCTGCAAGACCAGCTGCTCGACACCTGGGAGCGCGAAAAGCGCACGGTGCTTTTCGTCACCCACGACGTCGAAGAGGCCGTGTACCTCGCAAGCCGCGTTGTGGTGATGGCGGCTCGGCCGGGGCGGATCGCCGAGATCATCGACGTCGATATCCCTTATCCCCGCACAGAAGAAACTCGGTTGTCCCCTGAGTTCACCGAGATCAAGAACCGGGTCTGGCGCGCTGTGTACCACCAACCACAACCCAGCGCCTGACTCCAATCCCCAGCAACAACCCGCAATCACTCAAAGGAGAACCAACCAGAATGAGCACATTCACCAGAGCCGCCAGCATCGTTGCTGCGGCAGCCATGCTCGTGACAGGCCTCGCGGCCTGCAGCTCGGGCGGCAGCGCGAAGGCTGATGGCACGTCAAGCGCGGCCGCATGCACATCAATGGAAAACGTCAACTTCGGCTACATCGGCGACTTCAACGGAACGAGCCTGCTGGCCATCGCCAAAGACCAGGACCTGTGGAAGAAGCAGTGTCTGAACGTCACGACGAAGGTCTTCACCAACGGGCCGCTGCAGATCACCGCTCTCGGCTCGGGCAGCCTCGATTTCGGGTACATCGGCCCTGGCGCACTGTGGCTTCCCGCGGAGGGCAAAGCCAAGATCGTGGCGATCGACACGTTCGGCAACGCCGACCGCATCGTCGCGCTGCCAGGCAAGGGCATCAAGAACGTCGCCGACCTGAAAGGCAAGAAGGTCGGCTTCCCGCAGGGCACGTCCGGCGAGATGATCCTGCGGCTCGGACTGCAGAAGGCAGGAATGACCATGAGTGACGTGGATGCCGTGCCGATCGATCCGTCGACCATGGTGGCCGCGCTGTCATCGGGCCAGGTGGATGCGGCAGGATTCTGGTACCCGGCGCTGTCGACCGTGAAGCAGAAGGTGCCCGATCTCGTCGAGCTGGCGAAGGACTCAGACTTCAAGAAGGAGATGACCTTCCCCACGGCCTTCGTCACGCAGCAGGACCTGCCGACGAAGAACCCGAAGATGGTGAGCCGCGTGCTCACCGTGCTCAAGCAGGCCAACACTTACCGGTTCAAGCACGAAGACGAGGCGATCAAGCTCACGGCCGCCATGAACAATCTCGATGTGGCCGCGGTGAAGTCCGACGCGAGCTTCGACCAGATGATCTCAACAGAGGATCTGGTCAAGTACTCGAAGGACGGCACCGTCGAGAAGTGGCTGGACACGTTCGGCGAATACTTCGTGAAGACCGGCACTCTCAAAGACCCGGGCAACGCATCCGATTACTACACCGCCGACCTGTACGCAAAGGCAGGCAATTGAGTTCACGACGAAACATCCTCTTTCTGCTGACCGATCAGCAGCGGGTGGACACGCTGGGGTGCTACGGCAATTCCGCCGTCAGCACCCCGGCGCTGGACCGGCTCGCGGCATCCGGAACGCGCTTTGATCGGTGGTACACGCCGACGGCCATCTGCACGCCGGCTCGAGCGAGCCTGCTGAGCGGATATGCACCGTTCCGGCATCGCTTGCTGGCCAACTATGAACGCAACGTCGGCTACCTGGAGGACTTCGCCGACGGCCAGTTCACGTTCTCGTCGGCGCTTCAGGATGCCGGATACAACACGGGGCTCGTCGGCAAATGGCATGTCGGCACGAACAAGACGGCCGCGGACTACGGATTCGACGGTCCGACGCTGCCCGGTTGGCACAATCCGGTCGACAACCCCGACTACCTGCAGTACCTCGCGGACAACGACTTGCCCGGGTACGAGATCAGCGATCAGATCCGCGGCACGCTGCCCAACGGGGGACCTGGCAACCTTCTGGCAGCACGCCTGCACCAGCCGGTTGAGGCCACGTTCGAGTACTACCTCGCGGAGCGCGCCATCCAGATGCTCACCGGGTATGCCGAGGGCCGCCGCATGGATGACACGCCGTTCTTTCTCGGCCTGCACTTCTTCGGGCCGCACCTGCCGTACCTGCTGCCAGACGAGTACTTCGACATGTACGACCCGGCGCAAATCGAGATGCCGGTGTCGATCGCGGAGACGTTCCTCGGCAAGCCGCCCGTGCAGCAGAATTACAGTTCGCACTGGACCTTCGACACGATGCCGCTCGAGGTAAGCCGCAAGTTGATCGCGGTCTATTGGGGGTATGTGACGCTCATCGATCAGCAGATCGGGCGGGTTCTCGCAGCGCTCGACGAACTCGGTCTCGACGATGACACGGCGGTCTTCTTCAGCAGCGACCACGGCGAATTCACGGGCTCGCACCGCCTGCACGACAAGGGGCCGGCGATGTATGAAGACATCTACCGCACCGCGGGCATCATCCGTGTGCCAGGGATGCCGCAGGGCCAGGTCAGCGATGAGTTCGTCAGCCTGATGGACTGCACAGCGACCATCCTGGCTCTCGCCGATCTCGATCCCGCCCCCGCTGTCGATTCGCGTAGCCTCCTGCCGTTGGTGGACGGGCAGAATGTCACATGGCAAGACGACATCATCTGCGAGTTCCACGGGCATCATTTCCCGTATCCGCAGCGCATGGTGCGCGATCGCCGATACAAGCTGATCGTCAACCCAGACTCGGTCAATGAGTTGTACGACCTGCAGGCCGACCCGAGCGAGCTGCACAATCGGTACGAGCATCCGGAGATGCGCGAGGTCAAGGACCGGCTCATGCACCGCCTGTACACGGCGTTGGTGGAACGTGGCGACAACTTCTATCACTGGATGACGTCGATGTACGACATCGGCGAGGTCAGCTACGACCCAACGTTGAGCGCGTTCGATGGCTCCGCCTACAATGCGCCTGCGCAGGGGGGTGGTGCGCCCAGCGTGACCGCGGAGGGTGCAGCGCACGCATGAGCGCCGAGACTCGGCGGCCCAACATCGTGATGATCCTCACGGATGACCACGCCTCGCACGCGGTCGGAGCATACGGGTCTGTGGTCAATCGCACGCCGCGCATCGACGAGATCGCACGTGAAGGTTGGCTGCTGGAGAACTGTTTCGCGACGAACGCGTTGTGTTCGCCGAGTCGCGCATCCATTCTGACCGGCACCTACAGCCACGTGAACGGTGTCACGACGTTGGTCACCCCGATCGACGCGAGCCAGCCGACCTTCATCACGCAGTTGCGGGATGCCGGGTACAAGACGGCGATCGTCGGCAAGTGGCACATGGGCGATGGCGACGGGCATGACCCGCAGGGATTCGACTATTGGGATGTGCTGATCGAGCAGGGGGAGTACTTCGATCCGCAGTTTCTGTCTGCCGACGGGCTTCGCACGGTGCCCGGATACGCGACGGACATCATCACGAACCTGGCGATGCAGTGGGTTGACAGTCTCGAGGGAGACGAGCCGTGGTGTGTGCTGATCTACCACAAGGCCCCGCACCGGCCGTGGCAGCCGGACGCCGCTCACGCAGGGATGTACGCGCAGCCGATTCCGGTGCCTGAGACGTTCGATGACGACTATGCGACCCGTTCGTCGTCTGCCAGACGTGCCGCGATGCGGCTGGCCGAGAACCTCAACGAAGACGACCTCAAGCAGACACCGCCCGAGGGTCTCGGCTACGAGCAGCTCGCCCTGTGGAAGTACCAGCGCTTCATGGAGGACTATCTGGCGTGCGTCGCATCCGTCGACGACAACGTCGGGCGGGTGATCGACTGGCTGCGTGTTCGTGGCGACTTCGATGACACGGTGCTGATGTACACGTCCGATCAGGGCTTCTTCCTCGGCGATCACGGCTGGTTCGACAAGCGACTCATGTACGAAGAGTCGCTGCGCATGCCTTTCCTGCTGAGCTACCCTCGGGCGTTGCGCGCCAGCGGTGTCTACGACGGGATCGTCACGAATGTGGACATCGCCCAGACGATTCTGGATGCCGCCGCGGTTGCGCATCACCAGCGGATGCAGGGCGCATCCATCTGGGGCGCTCTCACGGGTGGTGACGCGCCGTCACGGGAGGGCATGTACTACCGCTACTGGGAGCACGACGATGTCTTTCACCGCGCGCCGGCGCACTACGGGTATCGCGCGAAACGGTACAAGCTCATCTACTTCTATAACGATGGGATGGGGCTGCCTGGGACGGGCTCGTTCACCTATCCGGCTGAGTGGGAGTTGTACGACATGGAGCGGGACCCGGCTGAGCTCAACAACGTGTACGACGACCCGGAGTATGCGCAGGTGCGTGAGCAGCTGAAGGTGCAGCTGTGGTCCGCCCAGCACGAGGTCGGCGACCGCCCGCATCCGAGCCAGCCGCGCCCGTCTCTGCTCCCGTTCTCTCCGGTGGTCGAGTAGCGACGCGAGGTACGAGCGCCGCGATGCGTTTTCGGTGGTCGAGTAGCGACGCGAGGTACGAGCGCCGCGTATCGAGACCTCGCAACCTCGTCTGCGGTTCGGAACCACAGATTGTCTTGCTAGGTCTCGATACGCGGCTCGCTGCGCGAGCAGCTACTCGACCACCGAAATGGTGAGATGCGTTTTTGGTCGCTGGCCCTTCGGCAGACTCAGGGACCGGCCCTACCCGCCGGCCACCTC
>DATMTC010000446.1:0-4006 GCA_035565115.1 Microbacteriaceae bacterium
CGCATCCGCCCGGCCGCCGCGCACCCGCACCGCGCGGCGCCCGCACCGAAGACTGGCTGACATATCCTGAACCCCGTGACAGCCTCCCGTCTGCGTCGCGTCGCCGTCCTCGTGCTCGAGGGGGCGAAACCGCTCGATGTCGGAATTCCGGCACAGGTGTTCTCGACAAGGCCGAGCATGCCCTACGAGGTGGATGTCTGCGGTGCAGCACCCGGGCTCGTCACCGGCGGCGATGGCCTGTCGTACCACGTGGAACACGGACTCGAAGCGCTGGAGTGGGCCGACATCGTGTTCATTCCCGGGTATCGGTTCCCCGATCGAGACGACCCGCCGGCGAGCGTGATCGACGCACTCATCGCCGCCCACGACAGGGGAGCGCGCCTTGCGGCGATCTCCACCGGAGCGTTCGCGCTCGCCGCAACGGGCTTGCTCGATGGCAAACGCGCCACGACGCACTGGCACTACACCCGCGCGCTGAGGGCGCGGCATCCGCTGGTTCAGGTCGACGAGAACGTGCTGTTCGTCGACGAAGGCAGCGTGCTCACGTCTGCTGGGGCGGCATCCGGCATCGACCTCTGCCTGCACATTCTGCGCGGCGACCTGGGTGTTGCGGCGTCGAACCATGCGGCAAGGCGGTTAGTTGCCGCGCCGTATCGCAGTGGAGGCCAGGCCCAGTATGTGCCGCGAAGCGTGCCGGAGCCGCTCGGCGAACGCTTCGCAGGAACCCGGGAATGGGTCCTGCGGCACCTCGGCGAACCGCTCACGCTCGAGGCGCTCGCCCATCACGCGGCAGTTTCGCCGCGCACGTTCTCGCGACGATTCGTCGACGACACCGGATACACGCCGATGCAGTGGGTCATGCGTGCACGCATCGACGTTGCACGTGAGCTGCTCGAGCGCTCGCAGCTGAGCATCGAGCAGATCGCGGCGGATGTCGGCCTCGGCACCGGCGCTAATCTGCGGATGCACTTTCAGAGCATCCTCGGCACGACGCCCATGCAGTACCGCCGCACGTTCTCCAAGTTCGAATAGCACCGCTGGCATGATCCTTTCGAACCATGGCGCTCTCGCCCCTGGCACGAGCGGATGCTCCGCGCGAGTCTTAAAGGGACTTAATCGGAACGAAAGGCATACACGGATGACTCGCATCGCCATCAACGGATTCGGACGCATCGGACGCAACGCACTGCGCGCACTACTGGAGCGCGGTAGCGACCTCGAGGTGGTCGCGGTGAACGACCTGACAGAGCCCGCTGCGCTCGCCAGGCTGCTCGCATACGACTCCACGGCCGGTCGGCTCGGCCGCCCGGTGACGGTCGACGGAGACACGATCGTGGTCGACGGCCGCCGCATCAAGGTGCTGGCCGAACGTGACCCTGCGCAGCTTCCGTGGGCCGAGCTCGGCGTCGACATCGTGCTCGAATCCACCGGGCGCTTCACCTCCGCGACCGCTGCGCGCGCACACATCGACGCCGGCGCGAAGAAGGTTCTCGTCAGCGCACCGTCGGATGGCGCCGACGTCACCCTCGCCTACGGCGTCAACACGGATGCATACGACCCCGCTGCTCACACGATCATCTCGAATGCGTCCTGCACGACGAACGCGCTCGCGCCGCTGGCCGCCGTTCTCGACGACCTCGCCGGAATCGAGCACGGCTTCATGACGACCGTGCACGCATACACGCAAGAGCAGAACCTGCAGGATGGCCCGCACCGCGACCCCCGTCGCGCCAGGGCGGCAGCCGTCAACATCGTGCCGACGACGACGGGTGCGGCCAAGGCGATCGGCCTGGTGCTTCCAGGGCTGAACGGCAAGCTGTCAGGCGACTCGATCCGCGTGCCTGTGCCGGTCGGATCGATCGTCGAACTGAACACGACGGTCTCCCGCGATGTCACGCGTGACGACGTGCTCGCTGCATACCGCGACGCGACGGACGGCAAGCTCGCAGGCATCCTCGAATATTCGGAGGACGCTCTCGTGTCATCCGACATCACCGGCAACCCGGCATCCGCGATCTTCGACTCCGCGCTCACCAGGGTTGACGGCCGCAACATCAAGGTCGTCGCCTGGTACGACAACGAGTGGGGATTCTCCAACCGCGTCATCGACACCCTGGAGTTGCTCGCGTCCGCCTAGCCAGGCCGGCCGAGCGGATGCTGTCGGTCGGGTGAGTGCGGGCCGCGCGAGTGCCGTTCGGGCTATCCGGGCAGATCCGCCGGTCCGAATTCGGGCCGAGCCGCCGATTGCATCCTCTGTCGATTGCATCCGCTGTGGACTTGAACCTGAATTCGGCCGCGGCGCCGAGACCGCGTGCTAGAGCAACCGCCGTTGCACGACGTCGGCGATGATCGCATCCACCACCCGAGCGACGCGCTCGCGACTGGGCGGACCCGCCATTGTGTCGGCGAACAGCAGATGCCCGGCCCCGACAACGGCGATGCCGAGCGCATCGACGTCGGCATCCGCGGCGATGCGGCCGAGTTCGCGCTCCGCGCCGAGGTAGCCGGCGAACATGGCGCAGGCTTCCGAGAGCAGTGGGATGCCGGATGCTCCGGCATCCAGCAGGCGTCTGCGCAATCCATCCTGAAACGTGACGATGGCGATGATCGACACGACAGCCCGGTCGAAGAGCTCGACGAGCGCATCGATGAGTGTGTCGCTCACGGCGCTCGTGCCCGCAGACGCAAGCAGCGCCCGTGCCTGCTCGTCGATCCGAGCGGCACGGCGGTCAACGACCTCGACTAGAAAGTCATCGAATCCGTCGAAGTGCCGATGCAGAACGCCCTTGGCGACGCCTGCCTCTGATGTGAGTGCCCGCCCCGTCAAAGCGCTCGGCCCGTCACTCAGCAGGATGCGCTCGGCGGCGTCAATCAACTGCAGACGCGCGTCGCGGATGTGTATCCCTGTCGGCACCACAGTGCCCTCCGATCTTCCAGCGATATTGTGAAGTGGGCGCGCGCCCACTATTGTGGGCGCATGACCACTTTACCGCCAGGGCGCCGGCATCCGACCGCCACGCCGGCGCATCAGGCTCGGCAGATGGCTGAGTCGTTCGGCGCGGATGCCGCCGGTTACGATCGGACGCGGCCCAGCTACCCGGACGCGCTGATCCGGCGGATCATCGCTGAAAGCCGCGGCGCAGACGAAAGCCGGGGCGCAGACGAAAGCCACGGCGCAGACAGCGCGGGCGGCCCGAGCGTACTTGATGTCGGCTGCGGCACAGGAATTGAGGCTCGCCAGTTTCAGGCGGCAGGATGCCGGGTTCTCGGCGTCGATCCGGACGAGCGAATGGCCGACTTCGCGCGTCGCAGCGGCGTCGAGGTCGAGGTGGCGAGGTTTGAAGAATGGGATGCACGCAGCCGATCCTTCGACGCGGTCGTCGCCGGGCAGGCGTGGCACTGGGTGCACCCGATCGCCGGAGCCGCGAAAGCTGCGGGTGTGTTGCGCCCCGGCGGACTGCTCGCCGTGTTTGCGCACGTGTTCCAACCTCCGCCAGCCATTGCGCAGGCGCAAAGTGACGCATTTCGGCGAATCGCGCCCGACTCGCCAATCAACCGGCAGTCGGCGGGCAACGGCGGACAGCCGAGGACGGCACTGCAGACGTATCAGCTGATGTTCGACTCGTTCGCAGATGGGATGCGGCAGGCGACGGGTTTAGGCGAACCCGCGCAGTGGCGGTTCGACTGGAACCAGACATACACCTGCTCTCAGTGGCTGGAATTACTGCCGACCACTGGCGCACTCACCCAGTTGCCACATGATCAGTTGGCCGAAGTCCTGGATGCAGTCGGTGCAGCGATCGATGAAGCGGGTGGCAGCTTCACCATGCCATACATCACCCTTGCGACCGTCGCGCGGCGAGCCGACACCCCTGACCTCGTCGCTGCCGCATCCTGACGCGGCCCCCGAGTACTCCCCTGCCAGGTTCGCCGAGTGCTCCCTTGTGGTCACATCGCCACAGTGAGAGTGACCACAAGGGAGCAGTCGGCGCGGGCCGAGGGCGCG
>DATMTC010000447.1:0-1844 GCA_035565115.1 Microbacteriaceae bacterium
TCACACGGCACAGTCACACCGTGACGAGCCGCGCGCCTCCGTCCGATTCGATGACCGTGCCCGTGATGTTGCGGTTCGTCGCGGCCAGCACGATCGCTTCGGCGATCTCATCCGCCTGGGCGATGTGCCTGGCCGGCAGCACACTCGCCGCGTGCTCGAAGTACGAAACCCGATCCGCCTCGGGCATGCCTGACCACCATGGCGTGTCCACGAACCCGGGTGACACGGCGTTCACCCGGCGCGGCGCGAGTTCGGCCGCCAGCGGTTTGACGAGTCCCTCGACCGCGGCGTTGATCGCGCCGACTCCCGCCGTGCCAGGCATGCTCGTGCGCGCCGAGATCGCACTGACGAGCGTGATCGAGCCGTCCGCCGTCAGATACGGCAGAACGGCCTGGATGCTCACAACGTGCGTCCAGAACTTGGCATCGAACGCACGGCGCAGCATCGTCACGTCCAGTTCCGTGATCGGCCCAATTCCTTCAGCGCCAGTCGCGGCGACGACCAGGATGTCGACCGTGCCGATCGACGACGCGATAGCGCTCATGGCCGCTCCGTCGCCGGCATCCGCTTGATGCGTCACCGCGGACGGGACCGCAGCAGCTGCGCTGGCCAGCCGACCGGCATCCCGCCCGACGATGTGCACTGCGTGCCCTCGATCGGCCAACTGTCGCGCGGTCGCCAGGCCGATCCCTGAGGATCCACCAACCACCAGCGCTGCTGAATTGTGTACTTCTGTCATCTCACTACCTCATTTTCAATACGGACCGTCTCGGTTTTTTACGATACGCTGCTGCTTATGCAAACTGCAAGTGCAACCCGCGGTCGCGCACGCAGCGAGAACAGCAGGCAAGCGATCTTGAGCGCCGCGGTCAAGATCATCGGAGCGGATGGCTACGGCGCCTTGTCGATCGAACGGATCGCCCGCGAATCCGGCACCGGCAAACAGACGATCTACCGCTGGTGGCCGACCAAGGCCGACGTCGTGATGGAGGCCCTGCTCCGCAAGGTCGAACTCAATATCCCGATCCCGGACAACGGCACCCTGAAGGCGGACCTGACCGAGTTCCTCGCAACATCGCTGCGCGTGGCAAGGATGCCGCACGTGCCCGAACTGCTGCGCTCACTGGCCGCGGAGGCCCAGTTGGATGCCGAGTTCGCCCCGCGCTTCCGCGACACGTTTATCGAGAACCGACGGGCGGCGTTGACAACGATCCTTGCGCGGCACCAGCCCGACGGCGGCGGGAGCAGCATGCGCACGAGCACGCTGGTCGACGTCATCTTCGGCGTCATCTGGTACCGGCTGCTGATTCTGCCGACCGCGGATGACTACGACACTTTGGCGGGCGAGCTCACCGCACTCGTCGTCGCGGGCAGCGACCTGTGACCTCGGCTGCCGGCTGAGCCTGCACCCGTGCGCTCGTGCCCTCGTGCCCTCGTGCGCTCGTGCGCTGGTGCCCAAGCACCCGTGCGCCCGTTATGAGATTCGGTGCGGATGCCGGCGTGTCGGCATCCCACACCCGGCGTGTCGCCCGAATCTCCTCATGAGCGCACGCTGCGGCGCGGCCCGTGTCTGGCTCGAGTGGCGCTTTCGGGGGTCGAGTAGCGAGCGCCTGTCCCTGAGCTTGTCGAAGGGCGAGCGTATCGAGATCCCGCAACCCGCTCATGGTCCGGAACCACAGATTGTCTTACCAGGTCTCGATACGCGGCTCGCTGCGCGAGCAGCTACTCGACCACCGAGATGGCGAGATGCGTCATCTGATAACGGCGGACGAACTCACCGCGCTCGTCGTTGCCGGCAGCTCCCTGTGACGCCGGATGCTCGCCCAGTCCGCCGCCGGGGCAGC
>DATMTC010000448.1:0-2079 GCA_035565115.1 Microbacteriaceae bacterium
GACGGCGCGCGCCGCGACAAAGACGGCGACATCTGGCTGATGGGACGCGTCGACGACGTGATGAACGTCTCCGGCCACCGCCTGTCGACGGCGGAGATCGAGTCCGCGCTCGTCGCGCATCCGATGACAGCAGAAGCAGCAGTCGTCGGAGCAGCAGACGAAACGACAGGGCAGGCAGTCGTCGCGTTCGTGATCATCAAGGAAAGCCAGACGGATGCCGCAAACGCGTCAGACGTCGAGGCAGTGCTGCGGACTCACGTCGCAGAGCAGATTGGCGCAATTGCACGTCCGCGACAGATCTTCGTGGTGAACGAGCTGCCGAAGACGCGAAGCGGCAAGATCATGCGCCGTCTGCTGAAAGACGTTGCCGAGGGTCGCGAGGTCGGTGACACGACGACACTGGCCGACACGACGGTCATGCAGATCATCACGGATAAGCTGCGGTAGCGCGCATCCGGTCGCCGCCGCCAACCAACCAAAGCAATCCCGTTTCAGCGATCCTGCCCGCTTCAAGTGGGCAGGATCGCTGAAACGGGATTGGAGCGCCCGACCCAGACATCGGCCGCCGCCGCAATCCACCCCCTTTCGGGGGATTCAAAGGTTCGCTGCCTAGCGTAGAAACGGTGCGTAACTCACCGGCTCCACAACTTCGGCTCCGCTCGCTTGACGGCCTGCGAGGGGTTGCAGCCGCGATCGTGTTACTACATCACCTGTCGATGACCATTCCGGCCGTGTCAGACGGATACGACTCGGCCAAGAACCTGACGCTGTTCTCCCCCGCGTGGTGGTTCGTCGCCAGCCCGCTGAAGATCTTCGTTGCCGGACCCGAATTCGTGTTGGTGTTCTTCGTCCTCAGCGGTTTCGTACTGACGCTTTCCCCATTGGCACGATTGACCCAGAGCCGTGACGCGGCCAATGCAGATTCGCCCATGCCGCCGCGTCGCTACGACTGGGCGTCGTACTATCCACGCAGGATCGTGCGTCTCGGCGTGCCCGTGGTCGCATCCATGGTGCTCGCCGTTGCGGTGATCACCACACTGCCGCATCCGTCATCCGCCGGCGCCGGATCGTGGCTGCAGCGCCAAGCGAGCCCAGACGTGAGCTTCGGCAACCTGCTCTCCGAAACGCTGCTGATCGTCGACCCGAGCCGCCCCGGCGTGAACCCTCCCCTGTGGTCGCTGACGTGGGAGCTGTGGTTCTCCCTGCTGCTCCCGGTCGCCGTTCTCATCGCACTGTGGACCCGCCGTTTTCCCGTGCTCTGGGCCATCGCATTCTGCGGCGTCAGCGTCTTCGGTTACGTGGAACACATCACGGCGGCCACCTTCCTTCCCGCGTTCGCTCTCGGGGCGCTGCTCGGTGCGAATGCCGAGCGCATCCATGACGCCGTCGATCGATGGCGCAACCGCTCCGGCTTCACACCGATCTGGGCAGCCATCGCCGTCGCAGGCCCGATGCTGTCGATCAGCTTCTGGATGCTGCGCCCGCTTCTGAACGGCAACGGCGCAGACGTCGCACTCGCCATGCGGGTCCCGGGCGCCGTGCTGATGGTGGCCACCGTCGCCTTCTGGCCGGCGGCAGCACGCGTCTTCGACGTGAAGCCGCTTGCAGGCCTCGGGCGGATCAGCTTCAGCGTCTACCTTGTGCACTCGCCGGTCGTCGTCGCATTCGGTTTGATGTTCACCGGCGCGACGTGGTGGATCGGCGCGCTCAGCTCCATCGCGGTCACCGCCGTGCTCACGCTGCTGATGTACGGCCTGGTCGAACGACCGTCTCAGCGGCTCGCAGCCTGGTTGGGTGCGCGGATTTCGGCGACGCTCGAGGCCGTCGTCGCACGGACCAGCCGTCCGACCGCCGTTCCCGATCGGCTCGCGCGCGCCGAGGTGGCAATGTTCGAGCGGATGTCGTCCATCCGTTAGTCTCACCCCGGTGGTCGAGTAGCTGCTCGCGCAGCGAGCCGCGTATCGAGACCTCGCAAGACGATCTACGGTACGGACCCACAAATCGGGTTGTGAGGTCTCGATACGCTCGCTGGCGCTCGCTACTCGACCCCCGAGTCGGGAACCCGCGCCTACGCGAACT
>DATMTC010000449.1:0-3005 GCA_035565115.1 Microbacteriaceae bacterium
ATTTAAGCGGATAGAATTGCGGTTAAATACGCGCACGCTGCGCGCTCAACCCGGAGGAATCATGACCTATGTGATCGCGGAGCCATGCGTCGACGTGGTCGACCGCGCCTGCGTCGACGAATGTCCGGTCGATTGCATCTATGAGGGTGAACGTTCCTTGTACATCCAGCCAGACGAATGCATCGACTGCGGCGCGTGCGAACCGGTGTGCCCTGTGCAAGCCATCTTCTACGAAGACGATCTTCCTGCTGAGTGGTCGGCGTTCACGGCTGACAATGCACGATTCTTCGAACAGCCGCTGCCAGGACGCACCGAAGCGGTCGGGTCGCCTGGTGGGGCGGCAAAGATCGGTCCCACAGGGGTCGACACCGAACTGGTGGCAGCATATGCACCGCTTGAGGAACGATCATGAACGCCGACGATCACAAGGTCACCGTCGTGGCGGGAAGCGCCGAACTGTTGATCGGCGCGCTGCCCGTCGAGCCCGGGCGTGTGTCATCCCGGCACATCCTCAAGGCACCTGGCGTGCGGATGGTGCGCATCGCGCTCGACGCCGGCCAGACCCTCGCCGAGCACACCGCGGCGGTGCCCGTGCTGGTTCAGGTCCTCGCCGGCCGCGCGGTTGTCGAGGCTGACGGCGAGTCGACCGAACTGCCGGTCGGCGGCATCATCTACCTGGCTGCCGGCCTTCCGCACTCCGTCGAGGCACTTGAGCCGGTGCAACTGACGCTCACGCTGCTCGACGGCTACGACGCCGTTCGCCTCTCGCACGTGCGCAAGCGCGAGCACGAATCGCGTCCGTCGCCAGCAGGTGCGCGTCAGACACCCGCGCCTTCGGCAGACGTGCGAGCGCCGATCGCCAATCACGTCGTGCTGTCATCGAGCGGCGCGGATGCCGATGCGGTTGACGCGGTGACCCGCCGGCACGCCGAGTTGTCTGGAACCCTTGCCGCGCTCAGTTCTCATCTGCTGGAAGCCGCGGCATCCGGAGACCCAGCGGCGTTCCAGGATGCTCGAGGTCGCCTCACCGACTGGTGTCATCGCGTGCTCATTCCGCAGTTCACCGTCGAAGCCGGAGTTCTCTACCCGGCAGCAGACGCAGCGGACGGTACACGGGGTGCTGCACTGGTTGAGGAGCTTCGCGACGAGCTCGAACGGATCGGCGCGGCGCTCGATGGCGTCAGCGGCGACCACGATCCTGCCGACGTCGCGGCATCCGCTGTTTCGTTGCGGGTCGCCGTGGCCCGGCATCTGCGTGCGGAAACCGAGCGGCTTCTGCCTCTTCTTGCGGCATCTCCGAGTCACTCGCTCGCCACGCTGTGGGAAGACCTGTGGGCCGAGCTCGGGCGGATCCAACCGGCTGCACCAGGTGACGACGAGGTGACCGGCACGGAGCGCGGCGCTCACCAGCACGGCGCCGATCAGCACGGTGCTCACCAGCACGGCTCAGATCAGCACGGCGCTGCCGCCGCCTGCGAGTGCGGCGTCATCGACGAGCCGGCGTTCCCGGAGCTGGACGTTCGTACTGTCCCGCACGCAATCCGGCACGCGACGGTGTTCGGAGCGCTGGATGCGATCGCCCCGGGAGGTGCGCTAGTGCTGGTGGCACCGCACGATCCGTTGCCGCTCCTGGCGCAAATCGAGCAGCGCGCCCCTGGACGTTTCGGCGTCAGCTATTTGCAGCGCGGGCCGGATGACTGGCGGCTTCAGCTCACCAACACCGGCAACGGCGCGACGGTGTGAATGACCGATACGCTGCCACGTTCTTCATCGTCGGCGCGGCAAGCGTCGTGGCGGGCGGACTCGTGGCCGCCGTCTCCGGACCGCTCTCCTTGGTCGACGGTTCGTGGGTGGCGGCCTACCTTGTGCTCGTCTGCGGCGTAGCGCAGTGCGCGTTCGGAGTCGCGCAACGCGAGTTCGCGCGGCATCGGCTGGCCGGATCGGTGTTCTGGGCCGAACTCCTGTGCTGGAATCTGGGCTCGGCGGCCGTCATCGCCGGCACCGTCATTCGACAACCGATTGTGGTCGACATCGGCGGCGGTGTGCTTGTGATCGCGCTGGTGCTGCTCATGCGCACGGTGACGCCGTCACCCACCAGACGGCGAGCGCTGCTCTGGACCTATCGGGCACTTATCGTGGCGTTGCTTGTGAGCATTCCGATCGGACTGACACTGGCCACGATCCGCTCGGCCTGACTACCCGTCTGCCATCCCCGGGAGTTGAGCAGGGTTATCGTCGAGTACCGCACACACGGCTGCGGTTAGCTGCGAGCGGATGGCGTTGCCGTCTGCACCAAGGCGAGACGGGTGCACGCGATTGGTCAGCAGCGCGATGACCAGCGAACGGTCGGGGTCGATCATGAGCGAAGTGCCGGTGAAGCCAGGATGCCCTCGGGCGGCAAGGCAGGCATCCGTCATCCACGCGGCTTGACCGATGCGCGGACCAGCACCCTGGCCGAAGTCCGGCGTCGTGCTCGCATCCCAGCCCGCGGCGGCCGTGAGTTCTGGAAGGGCGTCTTCCCAAAACGCGGCAAAGACACTGCCGCCGAGAATCCGTGACTCGGATGCGCCGGGTTCGGCCGGCGCGATCGCCAACCCGAACTGCAGCAAGTCATCCGCCGTTGCGAACAGTCCGGCGTTGCCAGACACACCGCCAAGCGCAAACGCCTTCTCGTCGTGCACGACCCCTCTGACGAGGCCGCGACCCAACTCCGGTTGCCATTCCGTTGGCGCGCTCTGCTCTGGCGGCGCTCCAAATGTGATGGCGGTCAACTCGCGCGGCGCGAGAACGGTCTCGCTCAGGATCGCCTCCCACGGCCGACCTGTGATCATCTCGGCATATGCCATTGCGGTGATATATCCGAGGCACGAGTATTCGAAGCCGCTCTCCGGCTCTCGAACGAGCGGCGTGCTCAGAATCTCGGCAAGAACACGCTCGCGGGGTGGCGTGGCCCAGCCTGCGGCATCCGTTCCTTCGCCAACGTAGTCGTGCCATCCGTCCCAGTC
>DATMTC010000450.1:0-3462 GCA_035565115.1 Microbacteriaceae bacterium
GGCCGTCACGGCGGTCCGCAATGCCGTGAAGCTCCCGAAAGCGGCAACACCCGCTCCGCCCGTGCCGGCAGGAGCATCCCTCGACGTGCCTGGGCTCTCGTCGTACGTGACCCCTGCCGACGAGTTCTATCGCATCGACACAGCACTGCAAGTGCCAGCACTCAACCCAGATGACTGGAAGCTTCACATCGGCGGCATGGTCGACCACGAGGTCGACATCACGTTTGCCGAGCTGCTTGCACTCCCGCTGACCGAGCACATGCTCACGCTTGCCTGCGTGTCGAACGAGGTGGGCGGCAACCTGGTCGGCAACGCGCTGTGGCTTGGCTACCCCATCCGCGAGCTGCTCAAGAAGGCAGGACCGCAGGCCGGAGCCGACATGGTGCTGTCGCGCTCGTCAGACGAGTTCACGGCTGGCACCCCGCTCGAGGTTCTCACCGACGACAACACGGATGCCTTGCTCGCGGTCGGCATGAACGGCAAACCGTTACCGCTCGAGCACGGATTCCCCGTGCGGATGGTCGTGCCCGGCCTCTACGGATACGTCTCCGCAACAAAGTGGGTGGTCGAACTGACCGTCACGAAGTTTTCCAAGGCAATCGGCTATTGGACGGACAAGGGCTGGTCAGCACATGGACCGGTGAAGACCGCCTCACGCATCGACACGCCGAGGGACGGTGCGTCGATCAAGACTGGAACACGCGCGATCGCCGGCGTCGCGTGGGATCAGCACACCGGCATCTCCAAGGTCGAAGTCCGCGTGGACAACGGCCAGTGGCAGCAGGCGAAGCTGGCCGATTCGGTTTCGGCTGACACCTGGCGGCAGTGGGTGCTCGAGTGGGAGGCGCCGAAGGGCGCGCACACGATCCAGGTGCGAGCGACGAACGCGGATGGGCAGACCCAGACAAGCGTTCAGGCCCCGCCGGCCCCCAACGGTTCGACCGGCTGGCACACGATCAATGTGACCGCCGCGTAGCCCGCCCGGCCTCCCGCACCCCAGCGCGGATGCTCCCGTACGCTGAGACAGGAGGCTGAATGTGAGTACAACCCAGGCAACGGCGCCCGGCCAGGCGGATGCATCGGCGCTTGCCCGACGAATCGGCGCAACCCTCGAAGTGACCGAGCGCGCCATCGACAGGCTCAAGTACGCCCACGACGCATCGCACTACCTGTTGGTGCCCGGCGCGGTCGCGACGCCGAGTGATGCCGACGACGTCGCAGCGCTGTTCGCCGCCAATCGTCTGCGAGGTGTTCCGGTCACATTCCGCTCCGGAGGCACGAGCCTGAGCGGTCAGGGTGTCACCGACGGCATCCTGGTCGACACCCGGCGTCACTTTCGCAGAATTCGGGTTCTGGATGGCGCAGAACGCGTGCGCGTGCAGCCGGGTGCAACGGTGCGCCAGGTGAATGCCAGACTCGCGCGGCACGGCCGAAAGCTCGGACCAGACCCCGCAAGCGAGATCGCGTGCACGATCGGTGGCGTGATCGCCAACAATTCCAGTGGCATGGCCTGCGGCACCGAGTTCAACACATACCGAACCCTCGAATCGATGGTCATCGTGCTGCCGAGTGGCACGACCATCGATACGTCCGATGCTCAGGCGGATGACACGCTGCGCGACTGCGAGCCGGAGTTGCACGCGGGCCTGGCCCGGCTCGCTGAACGTGTGCGGGCCGACCGGCGCTCGGTAAGCAGCATCACGCGGCTGTTCGCGATGAAGAACACCATGGGTTACGGCGTGAACGCCTTCCTCGATTTCGATCGGCCGGTCGACATTCTCGCCCATCTGCTCATCGGTAGCGAGGGCACGCTCGGCTTCGTCGCAGAAGCCGTGTTCCGCACCATCCCGATCCTTCCGGCCGTCGCGACCGGCCTTGCGCTCTTCTCAAACCTCGCCGATGCCACCGCCGCCCTTCCCGCCCTGGTGGAAGCCGGTTTCGCCACCATCGAGCTGATGGACTCCACGAGCCTGCGCGTCGCACAAAAGCAAGATGACACAACGGACGAGCTCTCGGCCCTTGTCGTCGAGAATCACGCTGCGCTTCTGATCGAATTGCAAGCCGGCTCCGACGAAGCACTGGCCGAACTCGTGTCGAATACCGCACAATTGCTCGCCGAACTTCCGGTCGTCTCGCCCGTGCAACTAACGACGGACGCACGCGTCCGCGCAGACCTCTGGCACATTCGCAAAGGCCTGTACACGGCGGTCGCCGGCGCGCGGCCATCCGGCACGACCGCTCTACTCGAAGACGTCGTTGTGCCGGTCTCGTCGCTCGGCAGCACCTGCGAGGCGCTCACCGCATTGTTCGCGAAACACGGCTACGAAGAGAGTGTGATCTTCGGCCATGCCAAGGATGGCAACATCCATTTCATGCTGAACGAACGGTTCGACGTTCCGGGCAATCGCGACCGATACCGTCGGTTCACGGACGACATGGTCTCGCTTATCCTCGACGCCGGCGGTTCGCTCAAGGCCGAGCACGGCACTGGCCGCATCATGGCTCCGTTCGTGCGACGCCAATATGGCGATGAACTGTATAGCGTGATGCGCGAGGTCAAGCGGCTCTGCGACCCGGCAGGCTGGCTGAATCCGGGCGTGCTGCTCTCCGACGATCCCGACTCGTATTTGGAAAACATCAAACGCGTCCCGACCGTCGAGAGCGAGGTCGACAGGTGCGTCGAATGCGGATACTGCGAACCAGTATGCCCGTCAAAGGATATAACGACCACGCCGCGCCAGCGCATCGTGCTTCGACGTGAGCTGCAGAACGCAGAAGTCAACGGTGACACCGCATTGCTTGCCGAGCTTCGCGACGACTATGCCTATGACGGCATAGACACCTGCGCGGTCGACGGGATGTGTCAGACGGCCTGCCCGGTCAACATCAATACCGGTGATCTCGTGCGGCGCTTGCGCACGGAGAACGCCGGAAAGATCGAGCAGTCCGCGTGGAAAGCCGCATCCAAGCATTGGGCAGGGGCAACGCGGGCGGGCGGTGCAGCACTCACCGTTGCGGATGCCGTGCCCGCAACGGTCGTGACGTCAGCAACCAAAATCGCGCGTGCACTGCTTGGCGCCGACACCGTTCCGCTCTACTCGGCAGACCTTCCTCGCGGAGGGCAACGACGCATGCCGCGCAAGGCATCCGATGCTGTTGCTGTCTATTTTCCGGCATGTATCGGCACGATGTTCGGCCCCGCGGATTCTGGTGGGCCACACGACACGGCGAGGAACGGCGGCGTCTCTGACGCGTTCCTCGCGCTGTGTGACCGCGCGCACGTGCAAGTCGCCGTTCCGGACGGCATCGCGTCGTTCTGCTGCGGAACGCCGTGGAAGTCGAAGGGCTTCACCGACGGCTATCACCAGATGACGGATGCTGTACTTCCTGCCTTGCTCGACGCGACCGACGGCGGCCGGCTTCCGGTGGTGTGCGACGCCGCCAGTTGCACAGAAGGCCTCG
>DATMTC010000451.1:0-8694 GCA_035565115.1 Microbacteriaceae bacterium
ACGGTCACCGCTCAAGACGTTCAGGATCTGGCGACCGACCTGGCTAACCGCCCGGTGTCCGTCGCTGCCGTCGGGAGTGTCGACGACGACGTCTTCGCGTCCATCGCATCCTGAGCCGCTAGAGACAGCACCACACACGGAAAGGCGAGTTTTGCCTCACTATCTTTACCTGGTTCGCCATGGCGAACAGCAGGACGCCGAATACGGCATGCCCGACGGCCCCCTTTCACACAAGGGCAAGCGCCAAGCACAGCTCATCGCAGAGCGCCTTGGCGGAGTTCCGTTCACGAACACCTTCCACTCACCGTTGAAGCGGGCGGCAGAGACCGCGAAGATCATGGCCGAACGCATGCCTGCGCTGAAGCCCGAACCGTCGAGTTTGCTGTTCGACTGCATTCCATCCGGTCCGACAGCAGACATGCCAAAGGCGTTCGACTCGTTCTTTGGCGCGGTCACCGAAGCTGAGATCGAAGCAGGCAGTGCGCAGATGGCGGATGCCGTCGGCGAGTTCCTGACGCCGGCACGAGGTGACAGGCACGACCTCTTGATCACCCACAACTTCGTGATCGGTTGGTTTGTTCGTCAGGTGTTCGACGCCCCTTCGTGGCGCTGGCTCGGCCTCAATCAGGCGAACTGCGGGCTCACGATCATCCGCGTTCGATCGGCCAAGCCGCCGGTTCTCGTCGTTCACAACGACCTCGGGCATCTGCCGGTCGAGTTGCGCACGGGCCTGCCAGAGCTCCAGCCCGTCTAGTCTGCTTCCCCCCTCGCGCCCCGCACTCGGCGACGAAATCCTGGATGTCCTGGGGGACAGGATTGCCGCATTCGGGCGGATGATTGCGATGATTTATCGACGCGTGTCGATTTCGTGTGGCGCCGTTCGACCTATGGATGAGAAGGTCGAAGAACGAGCTTCACGAACAAAGGGGTACACGATGGCCAAGTACATGCTGATCATGCGCTCGACGGATGAGGCGTTCGCCAAGTTCGCGAGCATCGATTTCGACGAGGTGCTCGACACCATGGGCAGGTTCAACGACGAATTGATCCGGGCGGGCGTTCTGGTTGCCGCCGAAGGGCTCGAGGACCCGGCTGAGAGCGTCGTTGTTGATTTTACAGGCGAGACACCGGTCGTCACCGATGGGCCGTATGGAGAGACGAAGGAACTGTTCAACGGTTACTACATCCTCGACGTTGCGTCGAAACAGGAGGCCGTTGAGTGGGCCAAGCGGATGCCGATGATGGAGGGCAGCAAGGCCGAGATCCGCCGAGTGCCGTCGATCGATGAGTTTCCGCGGGACAATAAGTGGATTATGAAGGAACGCGCTTGGCGCGAGCAGACCGGCCAGCTCTAAGCGGTGCAGTAAGCACGGCGAAGGCGAGAGCAGCCGTCGAAGCGGTCTGGCGAATGGAGTCTGCCCGCATCGTCGGCGCTCTCGCCAGGTACACTGGCGACTTTCCGCTTGTGGAGGATCTGGCGCAGGAGGCCCTCGCCGAGGCGCTCGTCTCATGGTCTGTCGACGGCGTGCCGAACGCGCCGACCGGGTGGCTGCTCACGGTGGGCCGCCGCCGTGCTATCGACGCGTTCAGGCGGCGCGCCACGGCCGATGAGCGGTACGCGGAGCTTGCCCGCAATCTCGTCGCAGAAGTACCGGGCGCCGACGCGCTGTTCGACCCTGACGCGATCGACGACGACGTGCTCTCACTGATATTCATTTCCTGCCATCCTGTGCTCTCGAGGCAGGCGCGAATCGCCCTGACACTGCGGGTCGTGGGCGGATTGAGCACGAATGAGATCGCCAAGGCGTTCCTCGTGCCGGTGGCAACGATCCAGGCGCGCATCACGCGGGCCAAGAAAACACTGGCGGCGGAGCATGTTCGTTTCGCCGTCCCAGACGCGCGTGAAATGGGTGCACGTCTCAGCTCGATACTGCAGGTCATCTATCTGATTTTCACCGAGGGTTCATCGGCGTCAGGCGGCGAGAGCTGGATTCGATCGGATCTGGCTGCGGAAGCGTGCAGGCTGGCCCGTGTGCTTGTACGCCTGGCACCAGAACCCGAGGCCTTCGGGTTGCTTGCGCTCCTCGAACTCACGGCCGCGCGTTTCCCGGCTCGCCTCGACAAGTCCGGGCGTCCCGTTCTTCTCGAGGACCAAGACAGACGGCTCTGGGATCAGCAGGCGATCCGGCGCGGACAAGCAGCCCTGGCCCGCGCGGCAACGGAAGCAGGCGCGCTCGGCGCATACGGCATTCAAGCATCGATCGCCCAGTGTCACGCGACGGCGCCCTCGGTGGCCGAAACGGACTGGAGGCGGATCGTTGCCCTCTATGACGCCTTGAACAGGTTGACACCGTCACCCATCGTCGAGTTGAACCGTACAGTGGCAGTGGCGATGGCGTCAGGGCCGGCGGATGCGCTGGCCGCGGTCGACGCCATCGAGTCCAGGGGCGAGTTGCGTGATTCGCACCTGCTGCCCGCCGTCCGCGGTGAACTGCTCACCAGGCTCGACCGTCGCGACGACGCCCGTGCGGCCCTGCTACATGCCGTTCGCCTGTGCGAGAACGCGGCAGAACGCGGCGAGCTCGAACGAAAGATCGACGCGCTCGCACAGGCGCCGAGTGCTCCCGAACGGCCATTCTGATCGCCTCATAACGACCACAAGGGAGCACTCGGCGGGTCAGCTACAGCTGTTTGGCAAACCAGGTCGTCGCGTTCGGGTTGTCGTTGTACGGTGCAATCTCGCGATAGCCGCTTGTGCGATAAAGGCTCCCGGCCGCCGCAAGAGAAACATTCGTGTCGAGCACCAGTTCCTGTGCGCCGAACGCGATCGCCCTCCGTTCGAGTTCGGCCAGCAGCGCGCGCCCCGCTCCAGTGCGCCGCGCCCTGGGTTGCACCCAGAGGTGCTTGATCTCATACCGGATGGGCTGGCCCGGTTCCGTGCGCAGTCGTCGTGCCCCGCCGCATCCGAACGAGCCATCGGCGTCGTTCAGCAGTATGAAGATCCCCTTCGGAGGGGTGAATCGTGCAGGATCCGGCATCGTCACCGTGTACTGGCCCTGCTCAGCAGGGAACGACGAAGCCCGGTCGGCGAAGTACTCGTGCAGCAATGACTGTGCGCGCTCGTCCGTCACCGGGGCATCCTCGAATTCGACCATGAGAACCAGCCTACGAGCGGCGGTGGCCGCGCTGCGCGGTTGATATCGTGAGCACATGACAATTCGGGTGGCAGTGGCAGGAGCCACCGGCAAATTGGGCACCGTCGCGACCGGTCTCATCGAGCGTTCGCCCGAATTCGAACTGGTGGCCGCTCTGAATTCCGGATCGTCGTTGGATGACATGCTCGGCAGCGACGAACGGCCGACGGATGTTCTCATCGACGTGACTCTGCCGGCTGTCAGCCCCGAAATCGTCGACTTCGCGATCGAGCACGGAATCAACGTGCTTGTCGGCACCTCAGGATGGTCGGCCGAGCGCATTGCGGCGCTCGAGCGGTCGCTTACGCCGCATCCGGAGCGTGGCGTCATCATCATTCCCAACTTCTCACTCGGATCGGCACTTGCCACCGCGTTTGCCGCGGTGGCCGGCCGGTTTTACGATTCCATCGAGATTGTCGAAGCGCATGGCGCAGGCAAGGTGGACTCGCCGTCCGGGACGGCGGTGCGCACAGCCGAGCTGATCAGTGCTGCGCGCGGCGACCGCGGGCCGGTTGAAGCGCCGCACAACGACCAGCGTGCGCGCGGTCAACAGATCGCAAGCATCCCGGTGCACAGCCTGCGCATGCACGGAGTCGTTGCGAATCAGCGGGTGCTTCTCGGCGGCGCAGGTGAACGCCTCACGATTGAGCACGACACCATCGACTCGCGCGCGTACGAGCCCGGGATTCTTCTCGCCGCGCGCGCGGCAGCATCTGCCAGCGGGGTGACGGTCGGGCTGGACAAGCTCGTCGATTTGGGAATCAGCGCTCGATGAAGGGTCGCATCGCCACGATTGTGATGGCAGTTTTGCTCGTCGTCTATCTCGTGCTCGTTGGCCAACGAGCCGTTCTGCTGATGATCTCGGGTCAGCTGGCCGGCGTCATCATGGGAATCGCGCTCATCATCTTGCCACTCATCGCGGTGTGGGCGATCTGGCGGGAGATCATGTTCGGCGTGCACACCGAGAAACTCGTGCACATCCTCGAGGCCGAGGGCGGACTCCCGATCGACGACCTGCCGCATCGCACGAGCGGCCGACCGGTGCGGGATGCGGCAGACGCGGAGTTCCCGCGGTACAGAACCGAGGTCGAACAGCAGCCGCAGAGTTGGCGCGCCTGGTTCCGGCTCGGGCTCGCATACGACGCATCAGGAGATCGCAAGCGTGCCAGGCAGGCACTGCGTGAAGCGATCAGGCTGTATCGCGACAGCAGCCACTCGATCGCGTGATCGACGCGGTAAACATGGCAGCATCGACAACATGCGGAGGTCACGCGCGCCCCGCGACCCGCTAGCCTAAAGACATGCCCACGTCAGCGAATCCTTTCGGTCAGGTTCTCGTCGCGCTGGTCACGCCATTCACGGCGGACGGCGAAGTCGACTGGTCCGACGTGGAGAAGCACATCGACGACGTGATCACCGCCGGATGCGACGGCATCGTCATCTCCGGGACAACAGGCGAAACGTCGACTCTGACCGACCCGGAGAAGTTGCGACTCATCGAGGTTGCGAAAGACGTCGCGGGCTCGCGCGCGAAGATCATCCAGGCGGGTGGTTCGAACGAGACCGCGCACGCAATGCAGCTGTACAAGGCGAGCGAGAAGGCCGGCGCAGACGGCGTGATGATCGTGACCCCGTACTACAACAAGCCGACACAAGCCGGTGTTCTCACTCACTTTCGGATGATCGCGGATTCCACCGACCTGCCGGTGATCCTCTATGACATC
Organism: Microbacteriaceae bacterium; assembly: GCA_035565115.1. GTDB lineage: Bacteria > Actinomycetota > Actinomycetes > Actinomycetales > Microbacteriaceae > Rathayibacter_A. The sequence continues at coordinate 4,919 of DATMTC010000451.1, forward strand.
CCTGGGCGCACCGGCATCCCGATCACGTACGAGACGATCCTGCGCGCCGCGAAGCATCCCAACATCGTGGCGATCAAAGATGCCAAGGGCAACTTCGCCGAGGTCTCGCGCGTTCTCAACAACACGGGTCTGCTGTACTTCTCCGGAGACGACACGAACGTGTTGCCTCACCTGTCGATCGGCGCGACGGGGCTGATCGGTGTGACGGCGAACATCACGGCGGCCCCGTATCGCAAGATGGTTGACGCCGTCAATGCGGGTGACCTCGCGACGGCGACGGCGGCTCACAAGAACCTGGAACCTCTTGTTCGCGCAACGATGACACATGTGCCAGGCACGGTCGCCGCCAAGTACATCATGCACGGGCTCGGGCGCATCCGCAGCCCGCGGGTTCGTCTGCCGCTTGTCGGCCCAGAGGACTTCGAAGCAGCGCAGATCGAGGCAGAGCTCGATCTCGTGCACGACATTCCTGGCGCCGATTTCACAAACTTCCGACCCGACCGCAACGCCGCAGCTGGAGGAGCGTTGCCGAAGGTCGCCGGAACGACCAGATAAGCGCGCACGAGCGCGTAAACGCACAACCCCACAAGGAGGGCATATGCCCAATTCCGTATATGACCCGCCCGCGCTCGAAAACGGCACCCTGAGAATCATTCCGACGGGCGGGCTCGGTGAGATCGGCCGCAACATGACCGTGTTCGAGATCGATGGCAAGCTGCTCATCGTCGACTGCGGTGTTCTTTTCCCAGAGGAGAACCAACCAGGCGTCGACCTGATCCTGCCTGACTTCGCGCCCGTGCGCGACCGGCTCGACGACGTTGTCGGCGTTGTACTGACGCACGGCCACGAGGATCACATCGGTGCGGTGCCCTATCTTCTGAAACTGCGCGCTGACATCCCGCTGATCGGTTCCGGCCTCACCCTCGCGCTTGTCGAGGCGAAGCTCAAGGAACACCGCATCCAGCCATACAGTCTGACCGTCAAAGAGGGGCAGCACGAGAAGCTCGGGCCGTTCGAACTCGAGTTCGTCGCTGTCAACCACTCGATCCCGGATGCGCTCGCTGTCGCGATCACCACCTCTGCCGGCGTTGTGCTGCACACCGGCGATTTCAAGATGGATCAGCTGCCGCTGGATGATCGCCTCACCGACCTGCGTGCGTTCGCGCGGCTGGGCGAGAGGGGAGTCGACCTGTTCCTCGTCGACTCGACGAACGCGGATGTCCCAGGGTTCACCGCGCTCGAACGCTCGATCGGACCCGTGCTAGACAACGTCATCGCCCGAGCCCCGCGGCGTGTGATCGTTGCGAGCTTCTCCAGCCACGTTCATCGCGTGCAACAGGTTCTGGATGCCGCTGCCGCCAACGGCCGTCGCGTCGCGCTGCTTGGTCGGTCCATGGTGCGCAACATGGGCATAGCTGCCGATCTTGGCTACCTCAAGGTGCCAGAGGGCATCCTGATCGACTTCAAGAAGGCCGGCGACATCCCAGACGACAAGATCGTGTACATGTCGACCGGGTCGCAGGGCGAGCCGATGGCCGTCCTGGCGCGCATGGCGAACCTTGAGCACCAGATCGAGGTGGGCAGCGGCGACACCGTGATCCTCGCATCCAGCCTGATTCCTGGCAATGAGAACGCGGTGTACCGCGTCATCGACGGTCTCACGAAACTGGGCGCGACGGTTGTGCACAAGGGCAATGCGAAGGTGCACGTCTCCGGGCACGCGGCCGCGGGCGAGTTGCTGTACTGCTACAACATTTTGAAGCCGAAGAACGTCATGCCTGTGCACGGCGAATATCGGCACCTGTTCGCGAATGCCAAGCTCGCGCAGGACACGGGCATTGCCGAGGAGAACACCATCCTCGCCGAGGACGGCAGCGTCATCGATCTGCGCGACGGTATTGCACGGGTCGTCGGCCAACTCGATCTCGGCTACGTATACGTCGACGGTTCGAGCGTTGGCGAGATCACAGACGCGGATCTCAAAGACCGGCGCATCCTCGGGGAAGAGGGGTTCATCTCCATAATCGTCGTGGTCGAGGCCGCCACCGGCCGGGTCGTGGTCGGACCGGAGATCCACGCGAAGGGCTTCGCAGAGGATGACACGGTGTTCGACGATGTGAAGCCGAAGATCGTCGCAGCACTCGCGGACGCGGCGCACAACGGTGTTCGTGACTCGCACGCGCTGAGCCAGACCGTGCGCAGAACTGTCGGGCGCTGGGTGAACACGAGCTATCGTCGTCGGCCGATGATCGTGCCGCTCGTCATCGAGGCGTAGCGCGCGGCGGAGCCGCCAGTGCATGACACTCGCCGCCGCCTCCGCCGCAATGACACCGGCGGGAAGTACGGTGTAATTCATGGCTACGAGCACCAAGTCGACCCGTAAACCCCGCGGCACGACGTCGCGAGCGGGGTCAGGCACGCGCTCGGCAACCGGCAAGACCGCTGCCAATAAGACGTCGACGCAGAGGACGGTCAAATATCCGGCTGCCGACGAGAAGCCCAATCCGCTCTCCCGGCTGTGGATGGGCCTGGCCCATTTGACCGGCGGTGCAGCACGCGCCCTCGGCCCTGAGAAACTCGAAAAGGATGAGCGGCGCGATGGTCTGCCGTTCTTCATCATCCTGCTCGTGATCGCGGGAGCGATCGTCGAATGGTTCTTCATCAACAACCAGGTGGCTCAAACGCTGGATGCGTGGACATTCGGCGGCCTGTTCGGTCGCGTCGCGTTCGCACTGCCAGTGATCATGCTCATCTTCGCGATCTGGCTCTTCAGAAAGCCGAGCTCGGTGCACGACAACACGCGCATCGGGATCGGTCTGATCATTCTGCTTGTGTCCGTGTCTGGCCTCTGTCACATCTTCAGCGGTCAGCCACAGCCAAGTGACGGGATGCCGGTGCTTGCTCGCGCCGGCGGGATCATCGGCTGGATGGTGGCCGCCCCGCTGATCGCACTCATCACGGACATCGGCGCCACCGTCGTCGTCATCGTCCTGCTCATGCTCAGTCTCTTCATCATCACGAAGACGCCGCCGAACAAGATCGGTGTGCGCTCCCGCGAGCTTTACGCATACCTGTTCGGCGCCCAGTTGCCGACAGACGAGGAACGCGCAGCAGCCAAGGCGCAGAAGACCGAGCAGGTGGAGCTCGACGGCGTCGATGGAGAAGAGGAAGAAGGCACCCTGCCGTGGTGGCGGCGCAACAAGAGTCAGCGTGAGGAAGACCCAGCATTCGACTCGCCTGTTGTCGCGAATTCGGTCACCGACGTGCTTGGGCCAGGGCAGCGGGGACAGGGCGAGTTCGACTCCGCGATCGAGCCTGACCCGGCATCCGATCATTACGGCACAGAGGTGCTCAACGGGCTGATGCAGGCCGAGGATGCCGTCAAACGGTTCACAGGCGAAGTCTCGGTCGCAGGCGCAGGCACAACCGGGTTGCGCGGTGACGGCGCCACAGAGGTGCTTCCCGGTTTCGCGATGCCTGGCGACACGCCCGTCGACGGCGATGCCGAGTTCGATACAGCCGCTGCGGCACCGCTTGCGCCTGTGCCGCAGGCCCCATACCGGTTGCCTGCCGCATCGACGCTGTCTGCAGGCACTCCGGCCAAGACCAGGTCTGCGGTGAATGACGACGTGGTTGCCTCGATCACGGATGTGTTGAAGCAGTTCCAAGTGGACGCGAAGGTCACCGGTTTCTCGCGTGGTCCGACGGTGACGCAGTACGAGGTGGAGCTCGGGCCAGGCGTCAAGGTGGAGCGTGTCACAGCGCTGAGCAAGAAC
>DATMTC010000452.1:0-3188 GCA_035565115.1 Microbacteriaceae bacterium
CCACGGATGATCCTTTCCTCGTATGGCAGGTCGGTCCGCACGGCGACCAGTGCGCTTCCGTCGAGTGCGTCGCCGCGAGCATCCACGGTTCGCATTCCGACGGCGTCGAGCGCCTCACGCATTCGCGCCGAGAAGTACGGATGCGCGCAGAGTCCGCCGCTGACGCAAACGGTGACCATGCCGGATGCCGCACAGGTTGCGGCAAGCAGCGCCGTCGCATCCGCGATGATCGTGACAGAAACCGGGTCCCCGTCTTCGGCGCGCTGCAGCACCATCGGCGCGAACCTTCCGAGTTGACGCGCGGGTGCCCCGCTGTCTGACACCCACCGCGGCAGCGCCTCGATCGCTCCTGCCAACTGCACGGCGTCTTCGGTGAGAGCGGTGGCAGAACCTCGCCCGTCATGGGCTCGCAGAACCGCTTGCAAGCCGTGCCTGCCGATCCACTGCCCGCTCCCGTCATCGCCGAGCCATGGTCCCCAGCCGTCGATCTGGCGCACCGACCCTGACTCCGAAACCGCGAACAGGATGGCGCCCGTTCCTGCAATGAGGATTGCGCCTGGAGACCCGTCGAAGGCGCCGGCGTGCGCCGCGAGGGCGTCGTTGATGATCGCCACCGGAGCGTCGATACGGCCGCGAACGAGCGTGCAGAGTTCTCGCGCGGCATCCCGGCCGGCTTCAACGCCCGCTGCGCCGATCCCGACGCTGCCGATGCGCGACAGGTCGGATGGCGAGAGCTGCGCAACGACGTTCTCGATGGCCGCGAACGCCAAGCCCGCCCCGTTGTGGTCGGCAAGACCGGGTGCGCCAGGACCTCGTGCTTCGGCCAGGACTTCCGTGTCGTTCAGCAATCGTGCGCGACACGATGTCTTTCCCAAATCGATCGCCAGCACAAGCGCCTGGTCGGCATTCGTCACTGAATTCTCCTCGTGTTCGTCAAGCATCCTCACGCCTGCGATCGGCGTCATCCGAAAACGTCGCCTCGATCGTTTTCGCCTGCGCTGCCCAGCAGCAGCTCGGTCGCAGCATCCGCCGCCAGAATGCCTGCCCCGAACGTGTTGATCATCGCAACCGGAGCGCGACCATCGACTCCGGAGTTGATCGCAACGGAGTCGGGCCGGATGCTTGCAATCCTGTCAAGCGCACGCCGCTGCGGCCCGTCCGTGCCCACCGCGTCGACGAGCACGACGGCGAGTTCTGCGCCAGCCATGGCGAGCGCTTCTGCGAGCGCAGCGTTTGCGTCGGAGCGCGTCACGTCGATGACAGTTCTGGTCACGCGCACTCGCCTGGCAAGCGCCTCGCTGAACGCATCTGCTGTTGACGCCACAGCGATCGTCGCAGCACGCCGCAGATCGAGCACCGTGAGCGCGTGCGCGTTCTCGAAAGCCGGCACAGCGCCAGCCACGCTGCATGCCGAGCGCACCGCTGAGGCGAATGCCGCTGCATCCGATGATCGAGCGACGTCGTCGGCTCCCCGGTCGGTCACGTCTGCCGGTTCGGCGACGCTCTCGGCCAGCATCCGCACCCGTTCGGCTGCGCCCTCCAGAGCCATGGTGCTCAGTGTCCCGTCGTCGAGAGCGTCGAGCAGCGCGTCGCGCACCTCACGGTAGTCGTCGACGTCGCGCACGGTGCCGCCCTTCGGACCGAGGTTGGATGGATTGCCGATGCACAGCAGGTCAGCGCCAGCGTTGATGGCCGCGACGGCGCCCGGCCCAGCGCCGACCGTCGACCGGATCGCCGCCATGTCCAGTGCGTCCGTCACGATCACGCCCTCGAAACCGTGGGATCGCAGGCTGCCCAGAATGCGTGGATTGAGCGTGGCCGGTGCGTTGCCGAGCTCTGGCACCACGATGTGAGCGGTCATCACTACGCGCACACCGGCCTCGACGGCTGCGAAGAACGGCGGAAGGTGGTCACGTTCGATCTGCGCCCAACTGAGATCGAGCCGCGGCAGGTCGTGATGAGAGTCTGTGTGAGTGTCACCGTGGCCGGGGAAGTGCTTGACGCACGCCGCAATGCCCGTGCTCTGCATTCCGGAGACCGCGGCGACGACGTGGCGCGAGACCAGCCCGGCATCCGCGCCGAATGATCGCACGCCGATCACCGGGTTGCGCTTGTCGGTGTTCACGTCAGCCACCGGCGCGATTCCCAGGTTGATGCCTGCTGCCGTCAGCCGCCGGCCGAGTTCGACCCAGACGCGGTGGGTGAGCGCAACGTCGTCGACACGGCCGAGCTGAGCGGCGGATGGCAGGCTCGACCCGTGCTCGGCTTCGAGCCGCGTGACATTTCCGCCCTCTTCGTCGGCCCCGATCAGGACGTTGGGACGGATGCCGCGCAGCTCGGCCGACAGCGCGCTGACCTGGGCGGGGACCGCCGTGCCGCTCGGGTGCTCCGCGACGTTATGCCCGAAATAGACGACCCCGGCGAGTCCGTGCTCGAGCGCCCTGTTCAGCCAATCGGGTGCCGTGTGACCCTCGAACCCAGGCCACAGCACCCCGTTGACCAGGCGGATCAGGCTCGGATCGTCGTGGGCGCTCATCGGGCAATCCTACTTTCATGCAGTGCCCGGGATGCCGCGTCGGCTTGCGCAAGCATCGTCCGTGCGCGCCGGTAACTCAGGAAGAACCTGCGAGCCACACGCCTCTACCAGCATGACTGCGCGGATGTCTGATCCGTGGCATGGCGATTTTCCTGAGTTACCGTCGGGTGCGCCGCCTGACCGTCACGCCTGCGCGGCAAGCCTGAGCTCGCGAAGCGCCTCCTGCACGCCGCGATTCCACGGCGTTCCGTGGCCAGGGAGCACCCAGGTCGCATGCACGTCGTCCAGCCGCTTCAGCGACTCGAGCGCTTGCTGCGGATCGTCGGTGAACGGAGCTGGCCGCGGACCGGATGCTCCGGTGAGAACGTTCCGTGTCGTCAGGGCGTCACCCGCGAAAACCGCATCCGCGACAGGGACATGAATCGCGACGCTGCCTGCAGAATGCCCCGGGAGACCGATGATCCTCGGCTGGCCAGGCAGGTCAAGCACCTGACCGTCATGCATCGGGACAACCTCGGTCAGATAGGTGGTTCGCATCCCACCTTTGCGCAGGGCGTACCACATGAATTTCGTGATCGCGCCGAGCTTCATCCCACCCCACGACGGGCTGGACTTGACCTCGCCGCGGGCGCGAGCAACATCCGCTTCGTGC
>DATMTC010000453.1:0-6903 GCA_035565115.1 Microbacteriaceae bacterium
ACATAGAACACCGGAATCAGTGGGCCGTTGATAATCTCAATTGCCAGCAGCGCATCGAACACGTTCGCCCCTACCCTGTGCGGAACCGGTCAATCGGCCGACATCGCCAATCTATCGATACGTGCGGTGCACTGACAATCACCTGAGCGCGTGCCACGTCAACAGCGACCGCGGAAGGCGCCGAGCACGGACACGCTGATCACTAAGATGGGCGGAACGGGGTTCTCCCGAGCATTCCGAGTCAACACTATGGAGCACAATGGCCGACCAATCGCGTCTCGATTCCGTGATCACGCTTGCTCAGCACCGTGGTTTCGTCTTTCCGTCCGGCGAGATCTACGGAGGCACGAAGTCGGCTTGGGACTACGGCCCGCTCGGAGTGGAGCTGAAGGAGAACATCAAGCGGCAGTGGTGGAATACATTCGTGCGCGGCCGAGGCGACATGGTCGGGCTCGACTCCGCGGTCATCCTGCCGACGGCCGTCTGGGAAGCCTCTGGCCATGTGAAGGTGTTCAGCGACCCGCTCACCGAGTCGTTGATCACGCACAAGCGCTACCGGGCGGACCACCTGTTCGAGGCATACGAAGCCGAGCACGGACACGCGCCGGAGAACGGGCTTGCAGACATCCCCGACCCTGAGCATCCAGACAAGATCGGGCAGTGGACCGAGATCAAGCAGTTCTCCGGCCTGCTCAAGACCTATCTCGGCGTCGTCGACGACGAGACGGGACTTCACTACTTGCGCCCAGAGACGGCGCAGGGAATCTTCACGAACTTCAACAACGTGCTGCAGTCGGCCCGCAAGAAGCCGCCGTTCGGCATCGGCCAGATCGGCAAGGCGTTCCGCAACGAGATCACGCCGGGGAACTTCATCTTCAGAACGCGCGAGTTCGAACAGATGGAGATCGAGTTCTTCGTCGAGCCCGGCACGGACGACCAGTGGCAGCAGACCTGGATGGATCTGTGCTGGAAATGGTTCATCGACCTCGGGATGACGGCCGAGAACATCCGCTGGTTCGAGCATCCGAAAGACAAGCTGGCGCACTATTCGAAGCGCACGGTCGACATCGAGTACCGGTTCCAGTTCACCGGCGGCGAGTGGGGCGAGCTCATGGGCGTCGCGAACCGCACGGATTACGACGTGAAGGTGCACGCTCAGGCGTCAGGAAAAGACCTCAGCTACTTCGATCAGCAGAAGAACGAGCGGTACATTCCGTACGTGATCGAGCCGTCGTTCGGCCTGACGCGCGCGCTGATGGCGTTTCTCGTGGATGCGTACGAGGAAGAAGAGGTGCCGAATGCGAAGGGCGGCGTCGACAAGCGCACCGTGCTGCACCTGGACCCGCGCTTGGCGCCTGTGAAGGTGGCGGTGCTGCCGCTGTCACGCAATGAGGCGCTGTCGCCAACCGCGCGCGGCATTGCGGACGACCTGCGTGGCAGCTGGAACGTCGACTTCGACGACTCTGGGGCGATCGGCAGACGGTACCGCAGGCAGGACGAGATCGGAACACCGTTCTGCGTCACCGTCGACTTCGACTCCCTGGAGGATAAGGCGGTGACGGTGCGCGACCGCGACACGATGAAGCAGGACCGCATCCCGATCGACGGACTTCACGCATACCTGGCCGAGCGTTTGAAGGGCGCCTAAGGTTCGATTCCAATCCCGTTTCAGCGATCCTGCCCACTTGAAGGGGTCGCAATCGCTGAACCGGGATTGGAACGCAGCTCAGCGCGAAACCGATCTTGCTTTTGTGCAAGCGTTCTGGCTATAGTCAGGACACACCGTGCGAGTGTGGTTCAACGTCAGAATGTCGGCCTTCCCGGTCGAAGACGCAGTGTTCAACTCCTGCCACTCGCTCCACCTCTTCTCCCGTCCGGCGCTGCTGGACGGGATTTTTTTGTGCGACTCCAATCCCGTTTCAGCGATCCTGCCCACTTCAAGTGGGCGATATCGCTGAACCGGGATTGGAACGGGAACGCGCGGGTGTGGTGGGAGCGGGGACGCGCGGTGCGGCGCGAGCGGGAACGCGTGGGTCGCGGAACGGTCCCTAACTCGTGGCAGGGGACTGGCGCGCGGCGTACTCAGAGGCGAGCAGCCCGAAGATCGCCATGTCGTGCCACTCGTCTTCGACAAGCTCGCGCTCGCGAAGGAGCGCTTCCTTGCGCATGCCGAGGTGCTCGCACAGGCGGGCGGATGCCTCATTGCGCGCATCCAACTCGGCGAACACGCGATGCGCCTTCAACGTGTTGAAGCACAACTCGAGCAGCGCCTCGGCCGCCTCTGGAGCAAGCCCCTGCCCGTACACGGCCGGGTGGAACACCCAGCCGACCTCGAACTGGGCGTCTTTTGCACTCTTCAGAAAGATGCTCACGTTGCCGATGACGCGGTCGTGTCCGCCGTCAGGTTCCGGTAGTTCGACCGCATAGATCAGGCCGTCGCCGTCGTTCTCAAGCCGTGACATCGCCAGACGCTTCTCGAGATTCTTGGTCGGCTCGTCGTGGTCGTGCACTTCCCATTGCAGGTAGCGCGCGACGTCTTTGCGCTTCTGGTAGCTGGGATGCAGATCGTCCAGGTCGTCCTTCGTCAAGGGGCGCAAGCGCAGCCGCTCCGTGAGCAATTCGCATGGAAGGTATGGCAGTGCTTCAGCCGTGTCCTGAGTGGCGGCATCCAATGTGTCTGTCGTCATGTGCGGATCATCCTTTCGCTGAATCTTCGTTGACTCTTGGGCCAGCGCGTGGCTGTTATGTCGAGGCTACCGTGTTCACGAGGCTGCCTCGTCTGCCGCAGGGTCTGGTGCCTCGTCCAACTGGCGGTGACCGAGTTCGACGGGCCGGATGGCCGATTCGTTCTTCGGTTCGACGCCGAAAAGCGCCTGCGCGCCCGCGATGAACGCATCAGCTTCGCCCTCCCGCGCAAGCTCGCGGGCGCGCACGGATGGCGTGTGCAGCAGAACGCCCACCATGTGGCGCAGCGCGGACTCGATGGCGTCGCGCTCCGTCGCGTCCGCAGCGCGTTTGTCGAGTCGACCGATCTCGGCGTCGAGCACGTCGAAGACGTGCGAGCGCAGTGCGATGAGAGCAGGCTCCACCTGCTGCTCGGCGCGACCGGCAGCGAACGCTGCGGCCGCTTCGCCGACGAGCGCGCGAGCATCCGCTGCTGCGCTGAGCTCTTCCAGTGGGGCGTGCAGGCTGATGGTCTCAAGGTCGAGCAGTTCGACACCGTCGACCTGAGTGACGGCAGCCTCGACGTTGCGCGGGAGGCCCAGGTCGATGATCAGGCGGCGCTCGAGGGATCCTGGCCGGCTTGCTGCGCTCTCGACGGTGTTGCGGTCAAGGATCACGGTCGGGGCGACGCTGCACGTGACGATCAGGTCGGCGGATGCGACGGCATCCGTCAGCCCGTCGGTGGGAACCGCCTGGATCGCGTGACTGGCTGCGAACGTTGCCGCTCTTCCCGTGCGCGAGTATACGCGCACGTTCGTGGCGCCGCGATCGCGCAGGGCTGCAAGGCTGGCGCCAGCGTACGCGCCGGTGCCCACAAGCAGCACGCTGGTCTGCGCCCAGTCGGTGATTCTGCTTGACGCGAGTTCGAGCGCCAACCGAACAATCGAGCGCCCGGCGCTCGAAATGCCCGTGTTGTTCTTCACGCCGCGCGAAATGCGTGACGCGTCTTGGAACATCCGCTCGAGGTCGCGCGTGACGGTTCCCTTCGCGCGTGCGGCGTGCAGGGCTCTGCGCACCTGGCCCGCGATTTCGCCTTCGCCGACGATGACCGACTCGAGCCCGCTGGACACGGCGAACAGGTGCTCGGCTGCCGCGTGGTCGTACAACACCGAGCTGCCATCCCGCAGCTGAACTCGGTCAACTCCCGCTGCCTCGCCGATGGTCTGGATGACTGCGTCTGCCGATGCCGCCCTGGCTGAGATGAGGTGCTCGTCGATGTCGAGATATGCCTCGAAACGGTTGCAGGTTGCGAGAACGACCGCCCCAGCGATGAGTTCGTTGTGGGCGGTGAGAGCATCGGTGACCGCGCTGGCGTGTCGCTCGAGCTGTTCGAGCAGTTCGAAGCTTGCGGTGCGGTGACTCGAGGTGAAGCAGATGAGCACGAAAGGAAGCCTACGCTCGCGTCGCGCGCACTTCGAATCGGCGGCTCTCGCCATCCCCGCCTCCGGGCCCGCGAGTCGTCAGAAAACGCGCTTCCCCGTCGCGGGTGGTGCATTAATGCACTACTCGCGTGCGGACGCGGTTCCATGAAGCGGGCAAGCACCCAGAGAAGGTTTGACAGAATCAAGGAGTGACTTCCTCAGCCTCAGGCTCAGCCGCAGACGCCGACGCGCTCGGCCCATCGCATCCGCTCGCATCCGGACGCACCGCTAACTCACGACTCATCCGTGCGTACCAGGGCGAACGGCAGGATGTCACGCCCGTCTGGTTCATGCGTCAGGCGGGGCGCTCGCTGCCCGAGTACCGCGAGCTGCGCATCGGCACGAGCATGCTCGACGCCTGCCTCGACCCTGAACTGGCCAGCGAGATCACCCTGCAGCCCGTGCGCAGGCACGGTGTGGATGCCGCGGTCTTCTTCAGCGACATCGTCATCCCGCTCAGGCTCGCAGGCGTCGACGTCGACATCGTGCCTGGCAAGGGCCCGGTTCTTGGGCGCCCGGTTCGAACGGCTGCAGATGTCGCCGCCCTGCCGCCATTGGATGTTGCGTCGCTCGCACCGGTCGAGGCCGGCGTGCGTCTCACCGTGGACGCCCTCGCAGGCATGGGCCAGGGCGACACCCCGTTGATCGGTTTCGCGGGCGCACCGTTCACGCTTGCTGCGTACCTGGTCGAGGGTGGGCCGTCAAAAGACCACATTCGCGCTCGCACGCTCATGCACGCCGATCCGGATGCCTGGGCCGGTCTGATGGCCTGGGCGGCGGATGTCACAGGCGCGTTCATGCACGCACAGATCTTGGCTGGCGCAAGTGCGGCGCAGCTGTTCGACTCGTGGGCTGGCGCGCTGTCACTTGCCGATTACTCCGAGCACGTGGCGCCGGCATCCGCTCGGGCGCTCAGCGCTGTGCGCGAGCTGGCATACCCCGTCGATGCGAGTGACGCGGCGTCGGCCGGCGAAACGGTGTCGGATGCCGCGGCAGCACTCCAGGCGAATGTTCAACGCAACGTGCCGATCGTGCACTTCGGTGTCGGAACGGGCGAACTCCTGAACGCGATGCACGACGTGGGCGCCGACGTGATCGGCGTCGACTACCGCGTGGCGCTCGACGAGGCATCCAGACGGCTCGGCCATGTGGTTCCGCTGCAGGGAAACATTGATCCTGCGCTGCTGGATGCGCCGTGGCAGACGCTCGAGGCGCACATCCGCGATGTGCTCGCCCGCGGGGCAAGCGCCCCGTCGCACGTGCTGAACCTCGGCCACGGCGTGCCGCCTGAGACGGATCCGACCGTGTTGACTCGCATCGTCGAGTTCGTGCACGGGCTTGCGGACGACGAAGCAGTGGATGCCGCACCGTGAGTGAAGCGCTCGAGCGCGCGCTGAACGAGCCTGACACCAGGGTCGTCATCATCGGTGGTGGCGTCGCGGGACTTGTGGCAGCGCGTGAGTGCGCACGGCCGGGCTTTCTGGTCACGGTGCTTGAAGCATCCGATCGACTGGGTGGGTCGGTTGGCCGGTTGAACGTTGGCGGCGTCACGGTCGACTCGGGTGCGGAGAGTTTCGCCACACGCGGTGGGCACGTCGCCGAGCTGATCGACGAACTCGGGCTGACTGACCAGATCGTGCAACCGCTCTCGGCCGGCGCGTGGCTGCAGTTGCGCGACAAGGCCGTGCCGATCCCGAAGGGCGGACTGCTCGGAATCCCAAGCTCGCCGCTCGCCAGAGACGTGGTCGCAGCGCTCGGCTGGAAGGATGCACTGCGCGCGTACGCAGACCGGCTGATGCCGGTGATGAAGATCGGCCACGAGCATAATTTCGGCGCACTCGTGCGCAGGCGGATGGGGCAGGCGGTGCTCGACAAGCTCGTCGCGCCCGTCACGACCGGCGTATATTCGGCCGCGCCGGACGATCTCGAGGTCGACGCAGCAGCACCACGGCTGAACCAATTGCTCACGCAGCTCGGCTCGCTATCAGGCGCCGTCACCGAACTGCGCGCGGCGGCCAAGCCGGGTTCGGCAGCGCTCGGACTGCGCGGCGGCATGGCTCGACTCATCGACGCACTCGAAGCGGATGCTCGTGCGCGCGGCGCCGAGATCCGCACCGGGAGTGCCGTGGCAGGGCTGCACGAATGGGAGCCGGTCACTGAGCTTGGGCCCACGCCGCCGGTCACTGAGCTCGTCGAAGTGGAGCCGGTCACTGAACTCGTCGAAGTGACCCCAGACGTCGCTTCGACGAGCTCAGCGACCGAACGCCCCGCCCGCTGGCGCGTGGTGCTCGCAGACGGCCAGACGCTCAGCGCCGATATCGTGCTGATCGCGACGCCGGCGGCCGCAGCGCTCGAACTGTTGCGCACAGCTGCGCCATCCACAGCGGGTTTGGCCGACCTCGACTGGCCGCAGGGCAGCCCTGTCGAATTGGCGACACTCGTTGTGCGCGCACCTGCTCTGAACGCCGCCCCTCGAGGCACCGGTCTTCTCGTGGCCGATGAGGCTCCGTTCGAAGCGAAGGCGCTCACCCACTCCACGGCGAAGTGGTCGTGGCTCGCCGAGTCGACCGGGCCGGATATGCACGTCGTGCGGCTTTCGTACGGGCGGGTCGGATCCGAGAGTCCTGCGCACGCGCTCGACGACGATGAATTCCGCGCACTTGCCACGCGCGAGGCCGCGGGGCTTTTGAATATTCCGTTGCAGGCATCCGACGTGCTTGGATTCGCGCGCACGCGGTGGATCAACGCTGTTCCTCAT
>DATMTC010000454.1:0-9002 GCA_035565115.1 Microbacteriaceae bacterium
CGGGGCACGGGGTCGCGTAGGCTCGGGCGCGTGGATGTCGTCACCAACCCGATCGACGGAACGCGCATCGCGTACCGCAACTTCGCACCGACCGGGGACGGCGCAACCGGTTCGCCCGTCGTGATGGTGCACGGAAGCGCACTGTCTCAGGTGATCTGGCGCGGCTTCGGTTACGTGCGAAACCTGGGCGCCCGCCATCGCATCGTCACCCTCGATCTGCGCGGCCACGGCCGCAGCGACAAGCCGCGCGTGGCATCCGCATATCGAATGGAGCTTTTCGTTGCGGATGTAGTCGCGGTTCTCGACGCGGTCGGAGTGCAACAGGCGCACTACCTGGGCTACTCGCTCGGCGGACGCGTCGGATTCTCGATGGCCGCCGCGCATCCGGATCGCCTGCTGAGCCTGCTCAGTGCGGCTGGCGCGCCGAGGTCCGAGCCTGGCGCATTCGACAGGGTGTTCTTCCCTGGCTGTATCGATGTGCTCGAAACCGGCAGCATGCCCGCGTTTCTCGCCGCATGGGAGTCGCATTCCGGCAGACCGCTTGACACCTCCACGCGCGCCGCGATCGGGGCGAACGACGCACTGGCCCTCGCCGCATACATGCGCGAGGCCGAGCGCGATCCAGGCGTCTCCGACGCGGAGCTTGCAACGATGACACTGCCAACGCTCATGCTCGTCGGGTCGCGGGATGCGGAGCGGGTCCCCGCCGCACAACACGCGTTGGCGACGATGCCGTCGGCGACAATGCGGATGCTGCCGGGCGCGAACCACGGGGAGACGTTGCGGCATCCGGATGCTCTGCCCGCTGTGCGCGCGTTCGTCGACCAAGCCGAGCGCGCACACAGGTCAGTCTGAGGCGCTCCGCGGATGCGGCAACGCATCGAACTGCGCCGCATTCGGACCATCGGCGTGCGCTGAGCACACAGGTGCGGGCACCCACGGTCGTGGGCCGGTGAAGCGGCGAGGGGTATATCTGAAAGAAGGAGGACCTTGGAGGTGTCGTGAACAACCGGCGGAACTTTCCAGAGCAGGTCTCGGATGTGGTAGCGCGACGCAAAATCGTGGACCTCACCCTGCTTCTCGCTGAAGAGCTGCCAGGCACCTGGCCGACGCACATGCTGTTTCAGCAGAAGACATCGAACTATTTCACCGACGTGGATGATCAGACCTCTGCGTTGAGAACGACGGACGGCCCGTATCAGACGCGCTGGCTGCTGCTCGACGAGCACACCGGAACCCATTTCGATGCGCCGGCACATTTCATACCAGAACCCAAGACTGGGCTGCCTCATGCAGCCGAAATCGGCACTGTAACAGCGGAACAGGTGCCGCTTGATCAGTTCATCGGACCTGCAGTCGTCATCGACATCCCAACGGACCTTCCGGGCTCGGCTCCCGGTACCTCGCCCACGATCACGACGGAATTTCTGATCGATTGGGAAAACGACAACGGCCAGCTGACCCACGGCGACATCGTTCTGCTCCGCAGCGGATGGGACCGATATTATCTGCCGGGCGAAGCAGGGCTCGAATATTGCTTCAAGGCACTCGTGACTCGAGACGGACCCGGCTGGCCCGCTCCGGATGCGGCTGCGATGCGCCTGCTGATCGAACGCGGCGTACGGTGCGTTGGCACGGATGGTGTCAGCATGGGCTCCAGTCACGACGGCGCCGGCACGCACTATGCCGGTTTGGAAGCCGGCGTTGTATTTATCGAGGCGCTCGGTCATCTTGAGCAGCTTCCCGTCAGGGGTGCATTCTTCTGCTTCGCGCCCCTCAAGGTCGCTCGTGGTTCTGGGGCGCCGGGACGGGCGTTCGCGTGGGTTCCATGAGGCACGCGCGACCCGGAACACCGGTGTCGCGGATGCGAAACGAGAGCGTCGCGGCCTGCGGAACGGAGGGCGAAAAAGGAGGAAGGAAATGACAGCCCATGAAATGGCGACGTCCGAGTCCAAGGATCGTCGATACATCGTTTACCTGATCATCATCGCGTTGGCTGGATGGTCACTCGCCTCATACGATTCCAACCTGCTGACGCTGACGATGCCGCAGATCGCCAAGGATCTGCACCTGTCGGCGAGTGTGCTCGGCGTGCTTGAGTTCATAGTCTTCGGTGCTGAATTCGTCGTTGCCCTGTTCGTCGGCTGGGGCATGGATCATCTCGGCCGCAAACGGATGTGGATGTGGTGCCTCGGCATCGCGGGTGTGTTCACCGGCCTGACCTTCTTCGTTCAAGACTTCTGGCAGCTCGCCCTCGCACGGGCGATCGCGTCGTCATTCGCGTTCGCTGAACTCGCCGTGTCGGTGACCCTCGTCAACGAACAAGTGCCGGCGAAGCGGCGCGGCTTCCTCTACTCGATCGTGCAGGGCGGTTGGCCCGTCGGTGTATTTCTGGCGTCCGGTCTCTACCTGCTCGTCGGAGGCCTCGGCTGGCGGGTGGTCTACCTCTTCGGCGTGATCCCTATCATCCTCGTCGCCATCGGACGTTGGAAGGTGCGTGAGTCCGACCGCTTCCTGCACATGAAGGCTCTGCGCACCGCCGTCAAGAATGACGATACTCAGGAGATCACGCGGCTGCAGGAACAACGCCCGATGAAGGTGGAGGAACTGAAACAGGGCTCGGTCAGGCAGATCTTCGCGACGAAGGGGCCGGTGCGCTCCGCTCTGACCCGCCTGACCATCACCTGGCTGTTGTACGAAACGTCGTTCGTGGCAACGAACATTTACATCGCATACTGGCTGACGCAGGTGAAGGGATGGACTGCTAACGAGGCAGCGACCTTACTTTTGTTCAGCGGCGGCATCGGATTCTTCTTCTACATCATCGGCGGCATCCTTGGCGAAAAGTTTGGTCGCCGAAATGTCATGATCGTGTCCGGCGTGCTCGTCGGGCCGCTCAACTTGCTCATCCTGTTCGTTTCTGGCCACGTCTGGGTCGCGATCGTCTTCTTCTGCATTTACCAGGTCACGAACGGCACCTGGTCGGGCGCCGGCTACTCCTACCAGTCGGAGGTGTTCCCAACTCGCGTGCGCGGCACGGCCGTTGGGTGGATGGGAGCCATGGCCGTGGGCGGCAACGTCATTGGAAGCGCGATCTGGATCGGGGCGACCTCGGTTACGACGCTGATTGTCACCTGGATCATCATCGCCGTGTGTATCGGTATCGCGCAGGGCATCAGCACGTTCTTCCTGCCCAACATCAAGCCAGGGCAGGAGCTGGAAAACATCATCACCTAGCGATGTTGATGTTTGACTCTTTCTTGCAGATTTTGGCGGTCTGTCCTGAATTCGGCCGACTTCAGCGCAGCATCTCGAGCATCTCAAGCCGGATCGATCGGTACTGTTGCACGTCGTCGGCCGTCGCGGGTCGTACGCTGAATTCCATGCTGCCAATGTATGTCAGCAGACATCCGTCGGATGCACCAGGAGAGGAGTCAAGCTGTGTCAACCGTGCTGGTCGCAGGGGGAACGGGGCAGGTTGGGACGCCGACGGTGGCCGCGCTGCGCGCTGCAGGGCATGACGTGCGCGTTTTGAGCCGACGAACCGGGGCCGGCCTCACCACGGCCGACCTGCTGACAGGCGCGGGAGTCCGCGAGGCCGTCGACGGCGTCGACGTGGTCGTGCACGTCGCAAGCAGCAACGGCAAAGGCGACGTCGTCATGTCGCAGACGTTGTTCGATGCGTCTCGTGCCGCCGGTGTCGCTCACATCGTTCTGATCTCGATCGTCGGCACGGATGTGATTCCGCTCGGCTTCTACAAGCATCGCGCCGAGGTCGAGCGGCGACTTGAGGCATCCGGAGTTCCGTACACCATCCAGCGAGCCACGCAGTTCCACTCGCTGGTCGATATGTTGTTCTCTGCGCAACGCTTCATGCCTGTGCTGTTCGCGCCTGCGATGTCCGTTCAGCCGATCGACGTCGTCGAGGTCGCACAGAAGCTGGCGGAACTCGCCGGCGGGCCGGCATCCGGTCGCGCGGCCGACATCGGCGGGCCGCAGCAGCTCACCTCGGTCGAACTGGGCCGCGCGTGGGCACGGGCGAACCGATCGCGACGTCGAGTGGTGCGCCTACGGATCCCTGGGAACACATTCGCCGCCTTCGCCGCCGGGCTCAATCTGGTCGACGGGCCGCCATACGGTCAGCGTACATTCGCGTCGTATCTTGCAGCCAAATACAACTCCTAGACCTAGACCCCCACTGTCACGCGATCAGGAACGCGCCAAGTTCGGCCTCTAAAGCTCGTTTCGGCTTGGCGCCAACAATCGTTTTGACGACCTCGCCGCCGACGAAGACTTTCATGGTGGGCAACGCGAGCGCCCGATAGGTCTGCGCAGCGATCAGATTCTCGTCTGCGTTCACCTTCACGACCTTGAGTGCGTCAGGATGCTCGATCGCCAGCTGCTCGAGAATCGGACTGATCGCACGACACGGCGGGCACCACTCTGCCCAGAAGTCGACGATCACCGGTCGATCCGATTGCAGCACCTCGGCCTGGAAGGTCGCATCCGTCACGGTGACGACGGGGGAGACGGTGCTTGTGGTGGATGTCGGGCTCTCATGCATGGTTGTCCTCCTGTGTGAATGCGCAGCGCGGAATGGTGGACGCTGCGCCGGTTGAATTGGCGTCGGTTGAATTGGCGCCGGTTGGGTTGGCGTCGATTGGATTGGCAGAACTCAGTGCGGCGATGAGCGCGCTTCTTCGGGCCTCGAGTTCCCCGATGCGCTCGGTCATCTCATCGATCGCATGTTGATAGGTGGCGATCGAGTCCGGGCAGTCGTCGCCGCTGGCGTGGCCTGCCACGAGGCAGTCGATGAATGGGCGGGTCTGCTCGAGGCGGATGCCGAGCCTAGACAGCGCGCGCACCTCGGCAACCAAACTTGCCTGGTGGTCGTCGTAGTCCCGGTAACCGTTCGACAGCCGCCGTGAGGTGACCAACCCCAACGATTCGTAATATCGAACGGACTTGGTCGTGACGCCAGCCCTCCGTGCGACTTCGCTGATCCGCATCCTCATCACCTCTCGCATGCAACGCTAAACCTTGCCCATGACGGCAAGGTCAAGTGGCAGTTCAGAGGCCGGTCATCACCGGAAGTAGACCTCCCCGCCGAGGTCTTCAAGCCAGGTGGCGTGACTCGGCGCCCAGCCGACGAGATCGCGAGTGATCTCGGCAGAGGCGGGCCCGTCGGTGGACCAGAAGTTGCCAAGGAAGCCGAGATAGTCGCCGATGGCCGAACGGTCCACCGAAATCGCTGCGACTCCCAGGCCAATGGCGATCGCCTCGGCTACCTGCCGGATCGGCACACCCTGCTCGGCGACCGCGTGCAATACAGTGCCCGCCGGGGCTGATTCCGCAGCAAGCCGGAAGAGCGTCGCCGCGTCATCACGATGCACGGCAGGCCATCGATTGGCCCCATCTGTGGCGTATGCGGAAACGCCAGCCGTCCGCGCGGCAGCAACGGCGATCGCGGTGAATCCGTTGTCGCCTGGGCCGTGGGTTGCCGGCGGAAGCCGCACGATGCTCGAGCGGATGCCTTGTTCGGCCAGTGAAAGCACGTACCTCGCGGTGGCCGGGCGATCGGCATCTGCCGTCGGCGCCGCATTCTGCGCCGTGTTCGCTGCGGAGAGTCCATCCAGCTCGGTCGCGACGACTCCAGAAGCAACACCGACGACACCGAGCACACCCGAAGCCACCACCAGGGCCTTCGCCGTGCCTGAGAGGCGTTCAGCGAGCGCGTCGATCACTGCCCGGTCGTCGTGCGCGGCCTGAGCATAGTTCCCGGTGAAAGCGATATCGTGCTTGAAGCCGAGGTGCACGGTGGCGTCGGCGGATGCTGCTGCATCGCCGAGGATGTCGAGGTCGTCCAGCGTTCCGTGCAGCACCTCCGCGCCGGCTCTGTGCACGGTTGAAGCCGACGCTGTCGAGCGAACGAGCGCCGTGACCGTGTGGCCGTGCTCGATCAGATCGGGCACCAGGCCAGAACCAACCCATCCGGATGCTCCCGTGACGAAGACGTGCATATGTTCCTCCTGTTGTTTACTGAGGTTCTCATTATTGGTACGATCGTTCAAATAAATCAACTTCGACCACATGAACCAGAGGTGAGGTGATCATGGCGGGCAGGCCGGTCAACCAAAGGCGGCGTGATGAGCTTCTCGACGCCGTGGTCGACTATGCAGTCCACTACGGGTTTGCGGCGCTGACCTGGCGTCCGCTGGCCGCTGCGCTGAACGTGACACCGACGACGCTCGTGCATCGGTTCGGGAGCAAAGAGGGGCTGGTGCAAGCGGTCCAACAGCGACTTCGCGAGCAGATCATCGCTGAAACAGCGCAGGCTCACGGCCAGTCCGTCGACATCTACACCTACGCACGTCGGGTGTGGGAACGCGTGTCAGATCCTGCCCGAGACGGCGAGTTCCGTCTGTTCTTCGCTGTATACGGCCAAGCGCTCCAAACGCCGGAGGTGTTCGGAGATTTTCTCGACCACGTGATCACCGAGCCGTTGGCCGCGTTTGCCGGTGCAGACATCCGTGTCGGCGATGCACGAGGAACGGATTTGCACCCCGCTGCAACGCTCCTCATTGCGGCGATTCGCGGCCTTCTTCTGGATCTACTCACCACCGGAGATCGCGCACGAGTTGAGGCCGCAGCCGACACTCTTTTCGCGACCCGTTTGCCCACCGGATGAGCGGGCGCGGCCGTGTAGTTCGTCGTCTGTCTGCCCCACCGGTGCTACGGTCTCCTGGTGGATTCCATGATGGCCGGCGGAAACATGAACCAGGTCGAGCGGGTCGGCGACTCGGTGCGGCGCATCGCAGGACCGTGGACGCCCACCGTGCATCGCTATCTCGACTACATTCGGCGCGGCGGCGTCGACTGGGCGCCACGCCCGCTCGGCATCGACGGCGATCGCGAAGTGCTCAGCTTCATCG
Source organism: Microbacteriaceae bacterium (assembly GCA_035565115.1). Classification (GTDB taxonomy): domain Bacteria; phylum Actinomycetota; class Actinomycetes; order Actinomycetales; family Microbacteriaceae; genus Rathayibacter_A. The sequence continues at coordinate 6,933 of DATMTC010000454.1, forward strand.
AGGGCGAGGTGCCGGTGTATCCGTTGCCTAGCTGGGTCTGGTCGGATGCCGTGCTCGTCGACGGTGCGCAGCGGCTGAGGCAATTGCACGACGCCTCCATCGGGTTCCCTCTTGAGAACGCAGTGTGGCAGTCGTGGACCCGGGTTCCGGCCGAGGTCATCTGTCACAACGATTTCTCTCCGCACAACCTCGCATTCGTGGCTGGCGCGATCGTCGGAGCGATCGACTTCGACATGTGCTCACCAGGGCCGCGCATCTGGGACATTGCATACTTCGCGACGCGCGCCGTGCCGCTGACGGCCGCGGTTCCTGCCGGTGCTCCGAACATGGCGGATGCTCGTCGTCGTGTCGAGTTGATCCTCGCGTCATACGGATCGTCTGCAACCTGGCACGACGTGATGCTCGTGGCGATCAGACGGCTCTGGGAGCTCGCCGACTTCTCGATCTCGAAGGCTGACGAACTCGGCAAACCGCACCTGCGCGATGAGGCGCGCGACTATCAGCGCGACGCCGAGTACCTGACAGCGCTGATCGCGGATGTGAACTCAGGCCAACGAACCTGAGTTAAGCACCCCGCGCCGACGTGCGGCATAAGCTGACAGCGTGGAGCTTCTGGCAGCTGGGCGAACCGCGGACGTCTATGCGCTCGACCACGGTCGCGTGCTGCGCAGATATCGCGTTGATATCCCGGTTGAACCCGAGGCGCGGATCATGCGAGAACTAGATGTCCTCGGCTACCCGGTGCCCCATGTGCACGAAGCGCACGACAGGGACCTGACGCTGGAGAACGTTGTCGGTCCGACGATCCTCGAGGAGCTTCTGCACGAGCCGGGCCAGGTGGAGCGATACGGGCGTGAACTGGGTGAGCTGCATGAACGGTTGCACCGCATCCCGGCCCCTGCGTGGCTTCGGCGGATGCCTGGCGTGCCTGCCGGCGCCGCGGCATCCGTCGTGCATCTGGACTTTCACCCAGACAACGTCATCCTCAGCACGCGCGGACCGGTGGTGCTCGATTGGACGAACGCCGCAGCCGGGCGAGCCGAGGTCGATGTCGCACTGACGATGCTGATCATGCTCTCCGTTGACGCTGCTGAACTCGTCGGTAGCGGCGCGAGTGCTCCGGCGCTCGGCGCACTGCGGAACCTGTTCCTGCAGTCATACCTGACCACGTGTGGTGTCGATCCGCGCCTCGGGTTGGTCGACGCCATCGAGTATCGGCTGAACGATCCGATGCTGCTGCCGGCGGAGCGCAACTGGATCCAGGTCAACGGCCGCGACTGCCTCGACCCGTTCGTGCTCGGAGTGGACTAGTCCGACATCCATCCCGGCGCGAACCCGTTCGTGCTCGGGGTGGACTAGTCCGACATCCATCCCGGCGCGGCGGCACACCGCGCCAGCCGGTATCCGCCTGCACTCACATCTCGGTTGTGCCCTCGTACAGTCCAATCGTGTTTCCGTCTGGGTCGGTGATGGCGGCCCACCAGCTTGACTCAGAAATCGGCTGCTTCTCCATCGCGACCGATCCGCCGGCCTCGACAGCCGAGGCGATCGTGTCATCGATCGAATCGACCTCGACATACGAGCGCGGCTGCGAAAAATCGGCGTTCCGGTCAGCCAGCCCGCCGCCGCTGATCTGATTCGGCGCGCGCCACATTGGATAGCCCTCGTAACCGGGTGCCTCCGCGATCTGCCAGCCGAACAGGTTCGAATAGAAGGCCGTCGCCTTCGCCTTGTCGCTCACCGGAATATCGATGTGCGTTATGTCACCGTGTGCCATGATGTGTCCTCTCGATGCGTCCTCTCAATGGCGATGCTCACAGTGTCCATCCCGCTGCCCGCGCCCGCAAGAGGAATTTGGCCACTCTGCACGAAGTGGCTATCCGTATCAGTGTCAGTTTGGCATCGCCGGTCACGGTGCCTGGTCGCTGAGGTCGCTCTCGGCCTAAAACCTGGAGGACTTGACCCGCCCGGCTAGACAACGATGCAGGGTCGCTCGGTCTGGTAACTCAGGTAAATCGGATGCCGCGGATCAGACATCCGCGCAATCACGCGGGTCCAAACTGGCGGCTG
>DATMTC010000455.1:0-5220 GCA_035565115.1 Microbacteriaceae bacterium
CTCGGACCGGGCAAAGCAGTCCTGGCGTTCGACGTTGGCGGCACAGACATGAAGGCAGCTCTTGTCGACGAGACTGGCGCGATACGCGAGGTTGTTCGGGTGCGAACTCCACTGGTGTCAAACCAGGCCGGGTCGATTGGCGGCGGGTCGAGCGCGACCGGCACCGGCGAGGCCGTGCTTGCCGAGGTTGCGCGCCTGGCCACGGAGTTCGCGGATCGGCATCCGTCTGTCGCTCCTGCGGCAGCGGGCCTGCTCGTTCCTGGGCAGGTCGACGACGAGTCCGGCATCGGCGTCTTCGCAGAAAATCTGGGCTGGCACGACATGCCGTTTCGCGATCGGGCGAGCGCCTTGCTCGATCTGCCTGTCGCGTTCAGCCACGACGTTCGAGGCGCGGGCGAGGCAGAGTACCGGTTGGGAGCGGCAGCGGCGTTCAGCGATGTCGTCGTGATGATCGTCGGCACGGGCATCGCTGCGGCAATCTTCATGCAGGGTCAGCTGTATCTCGGGGGCGGGCTGGCAGGCGAGATCGGACATTCGCGGGTTGCCGAGGCTCCAGAATGTGCGTGCGGCGGGCGCGGATGCCTTGAGGCCGTCGCGTCTGCAGGCGCAATCGCCCGTCGTTACACCGCGCTGACCGGCCAGCAGGTTGCCGGGGCAAAAGAGGTGCTCGAACGCGCTGCATATGGCGACAGTGATGCAGACGCTATTTGGCAGAGCGCGCTCGATGCGCTGGCGCTCGGCATCTCTCACACGGTTGCGTTGCTTGCGCCCGAGGCGATCGTCATCGGCGGCGGCCTTGCCGGAGCAGGGGACGCGCTGTTCGTGCCGCTGCGTGAACGCCTCGACGCCATCCTGACCTTCCATCGGCGCCCTCAGTTGATCCCGGCGAGCATCGGTGCGGATGCCGGACTGATCGGCGCCGCACTCCGCGCCCGCGACCTGCTGGCATCCGACGCAGACAACAGGCGCGCACACCAGAAGAAGGCGGGCCGCCCATGATCATCACGGTGACCCCGAACCCGGCCGTCGACATGACATACCACCTCGACTCATTCGATCGTGGGGAATCGATCCGCGTCGACGCCGCGATGGTGCGCGCCGGCGGCAAGGGACTGAACGTTGCCAGGGTCGCGCGGCAAACCGGCAGTGAGGTGCTCGCGGTCACGACGAGCGGCGGCGCGACCGGTCGAGAGCTCTCGGACGACCTTGCGGCGTCTTCGGTTCCGCACAGGCTCGTTCCCGTCGCGCCACCAACGCGGCGCAGCATTGCCATCGTGGATGCCGCGCGTGGTGAGACGACCATCATGAACGAGCGAGGGCAGGCTCTTTCGCACGATGAACGGCAGCGCCTTTCGGCTGCCATTCGGGATGCGATGGCGAACCAGCAGGGGCCAGCCCGATGTGTGGTCGGTGCTGGGAGTCTTCCGCCCGAGATGCCTGACACGTTCTATGCCGATCTCGTTCTGGATGCCCACGCCAGGTCCATTCCTGCCGTGATCGACGCTGTCGGGCCAGCGCTTCTGCTGGCGGTGGAGGCCGGAGCAGATGTCGTCAAACCGAATCGCTCCGAATTACAGCACACGACAGGCGAGAGCGACCCTGTCGCAGGGGCGAGGCAACTGATCGAGAACGGGGCTCGACTTGTGCTCGTCTCGCTCGGCGAGGACGGCATGATCGCCGTCGACGCACGCGATCCGAACCGCGTCTATCGTGCACGACTGCCGCGCGCCCTCGACGGAAACCCGACCGGAGCCGGCGATGCAGGCGTCGCGGCGGTCGCGCAGTGCATTGCAGAAGGGGTAGGCGATCCGTCGGTCATCCTGCGCCGGGCCACCGCGTATTCCGCAGCGGCGGTGCTCATGCCGGTTGCGGGTGAGATCGCGGACAATTACCGTGAACTCGAGTTGCTGCTGCAGGTCACCGACTGACCGGCCCGATCGCCGAAGACCCAAACCACGAAGACACCGAGAACCAACCAGGAGAACCATGCCGCTCGTGCCGACACAGCAACTCATTCAAACCGTGCTGCCAGCACGAACCGGCATCGGTGCGTTCAACGTCATCCATCTGGAGACTGCTGAAGCAATCGTCGCCGCAGCCGAACGAGCCGGGCAGCCTGTCATCCTGCAGATCTCTGAGAACTGCGTGCGCTACCACGGCGGCCTCGAGCCCATCGGCGTCGGTGCCCTCTCCATCGCCCGCACATCGAGTGCGCCGGTTGCTGTGCACCTGGATCATGCGGAGGACGACGAGCTGGCCAGAATGGCGGTGGATCTCGGATTCGGATCGGTGATGTTCGACGGAGCGAAACTCGACTACGAGACCAACGTCGACACGACGGTGCGCATCGTCGAATATGCACACGCACGGGATGTCTCGGTGGAGGCTGAGCTCGGTGAAATCGGAGGAAAAGACGGGGCGCATGCGCCCGGCGTTCGCACCGACCCTGGTCAAGCGCACCAATTCGTCGCAGAAACCGGTGTCGATTCCCTTGCCGTGGCTGTCGGATCTTCGCACGCCATGACGCAGCGCAACGCAGCACTTGACCTCGAGCTGATCGCGCGGATCAATGCGGTTGTCGGTGTTCCACTTGTCTTGCACGGTTCATCGGGTGTTCCTGACGATCAACTGGTGGCAGCAATCGCCGCCGGGATGACAAAAATCAACGTGTCAACGCACCTCAACTCGTTTTTCACGGCGGCCGTGCGGGCATACCTCGCCGACAACCCCGACGTCGTTGACTCACGAAAATACGTGGCGTCGGGGCGGGAGGCGCTCAGCGCAGAAGCCGAACGGCTCATCCGGTTGTTCGCGGGTGACCGCAGCGCCAGCGAGCCTACGGAGAGCGCTACGCACCCGTGAACAGAGACGATCGACTCAGCGCCATCCTGGATCTGCTCGCCGAATCCGGGCAGGTCGACGTCGACGACATCATCACGAAACTCGGTGTCTCGCCCGCGACCGCGCGACGGGATCTCGATTCGCTTGCCGATCAGAAGTTGCTCACGAGAACGCGCGGCGGGGCGACGAGCCAGTCCGTCGCATACGATCTGCCGCTGCGCTACAAGCGTGGGCAGCACGCAAAGCAGAAGGAACGAATCGCCCAGGCGGCCAGCGCGCTGGTGAGCCCCGGGCAGGTCGTCGGCCTGTGCGGCGGCACGACGAGCACCGCGATCGCCGCCGCGCTCGCGACACGCGCAGACCTGCTCGAACCCGCATCGCAGACCAACCTGACGGTCGTGACGAACGCGATCAACATTGCGGCACAGCTGGTGATGCGACCGCAGATCAAGACTGTGGTGACCGGCGGGGTCATCCATCCGCGCTCATACGAGCTCACCGGCCCGTACAGCGACATCGTGTTGCAGAAGATCACCATGGACATCGCCTTCATCGGCGTGAACGGCATCGACCCGGTCGTTGGTGGCACCGTGCATGATGAACACGAAGCAGCAATCAACTCGCTGATGGGCGCCCGCGCAGCACGAGCGGTGATGGTCGCGGATTCGAGCAAGATCGGTCGAGCCATGTTCGCAACGCTGAGCGGTGGAGCGGATGTCTTCAGCACGCTGATCACGGACGCCGGCATCACGAATGAGCAACGTGAGCAGTTCGCCGACAACGGCTTCGAGGTCATCGTCGCGTGAGAACACTGATCCACTCGGCACGACTGGTGAGCGACGGACGCGTCACCGAAAACGGCTGGGTGCTCTTCGACGGCGGCCGAATCGCACGGATCGGCAGCGGGATGCCACCGGTCGCTGACCAGGGGCCTGTCGCTGACGCCGGACCGGTCGCTGAGCTCGTCGAAGCGACGACCGCCGACACCGTCGCTGAGCCCGTCGAAGCGACGACCACCGACACAGTCGCTGAGCCCGTCGAAGCGACGACCGCCGACACCGTGGTTGACGCCCGTGGGCGTTGGCTTGCACCCGGCTTCATCGACATCCACTGTCACGGCGCAGGCGGCGCGGCGTTCGACGAGGGCGCCGTCAGCATCCGCACCGCGCTCGCCGTGCATCGAGCACACGGAACGACGCGATCCGTCCTCTCGCTCGTGACCGCGGCGCTGCCGGATCTCGAGGGGCAGCTCGGCGTGATTGCAGCCGTCGCAGGTTCCGACGAACTCGTGCTCGGCGCACACCTCGAGGGTCCGTTCCTCGACGTCGAACACAAGGGCGCGCACGATCAGCGGCTGCTCATCAGCCCAACCGACCACGCGATCGATCGGCTGCTCGCGGCAGGCGATGGGCGGATCAGGCAGATCACGATCGCTCCGGAACTCCCGGGTGGCATGGCGGCGCTCGACCGGTTCGTCTCGGCCGGCGTCGCCGTGGCCATCGGGCACACCGGCACAGACTACGAGACGGCTCGCGAGGCGTTTGAGCGAGGCGCGACGATCTTGACACATGCCTTCAACGGCATGAATGGCATCCACCACCGCGCGCCAGGTCCCGTCGCTGCGGCCACGCGCGACGAACACGTGACGATCGAGATCATCGGTGACGGGGTGCACGTGCACCCCGAGGTGATCCGGCTGACCTGTGCGGCCGCGCCCGGCAGGATCGCCCTCGTCACGGATGCGATGGCAGCCACGGGTTCAGGCGACGGCGAGTACACGATCGGCGGGCTGGATGTGCTGGTCGTCGACGGCGTCGCCCGCCTGCGCGATGGGGGTTCGATAGCCGGGTCGACTCTGACCCAGGATGCTGCGCTTCGGTTTGCGGTCGCTCAGGTCGGGTTGCCGATTGAAGCAGCAGTGCACGCGGTGACGCAGGCTCCGGCGCATGCGATCGGGCGCGCGCACGACCTTGGGCACCTTCACCCGGGTTACCTGGCGGACGCCGTGCTGCTCGAGCCCGACCTCACTGTCGCGGCCGTCTGGGCGGCCGGCGAGCGTTTGCGGTAATAGAACACGCCGGTGGTCGAGTAGCTGCTCGCGAAGCGAGCCGCGTATCGAGACCCGGTAAGACGATCTGCGGTTCCGGACCACAGATCGCCCACGAGGTCTCGATACGCTCGCTAGCGCTCGCTACTCGACCACCGGATCGGGCGGCCTGCTCGCGAAGCGAGCCGAAACGGTGCCGCACAGACGTTACATTGGCGGCCTAGAGTGAGTCCTATGCCAGCAGAGAATCCGATCGACATCGAAGCACTGTACAAAGATCTGCACCGTCACCCGGAGCTTTCGTTCGCTGAGCATCGAACCGCCGGCATCGT
>DATMTC010000456.1:0-1797 GCA_035565115.1 Microbacteriaceae bacterium
CTCGGCGAGCGATCCCCGCGCGCATCTCGCGACCCGCGCCGATCCCGTGATCCGCGGGCGTCACGTGACCCGCGCCCACCGTCACGCTCGTCTCGTTCGCGGTCTCTGCGATCGCGCTCCGCACGCTGCTCGCGCCGCTCATCCTCTTCCGACAGCAGAAGCGGCGTCTCGCCCTGCGCGACAACGGCAAGCGCGGCAGCGACGTCGACCTCGGGAACATCGTGGTGCTCGACGTAGTGCCCGATGATGTCACGGAAGCCTTCGATGCGGTCGTTTTGCTCGAGCGCCGCGGTGATCGCGTCGTCGAAGCGGGTGAGCCGCGTCGCGTTCACGTTCTCGACGCTCGGTAGCTGCATCTGGGTCAGCGGCTGGCGAGTGGCCTTCTCGATGGCCGTGAGCATCCGCCGTTCGCGTGGTGTGACGAAACTGATCGCGTCGCCGGTGCGCCCGGCCCTGCCGGTGCGGCCGATGCGGTGCACGTACGATTCGGTGTCGATCGGAATGTCGAAGTTCACCACGTGGCTGATGCGGTCGACGTCGAGGCCGCGAGCGGCGACATCCGTCGCGACGAGAATGTCGAGTTTGCCGCTCTTCAGCTGATTGATCGTGCGCTCACGTTGCGCTTGCGCCACGTCGCCGCTGATCGCGGCCGCCGAATATCCGCGTGCCCGCAGTTTCTCGGCCAGAGTCTCCGTCTCGTTCTTGGTGCGAACGAAGATGATCATGCCTTCGAAGTTCTCAACCTCGAGGATGCGGGTGAGCGCATCGACCTTCTGCGGGTACGACACGATCAGGTAGCGCTGCGTCGTGTTCGCGGAGGTCGTCGTCTTCTGCTTGACCGTGATCTCTTCGGGGTCGTGCAGATACTTCGCCGAGATGCGGCGGATCTGGGCTGGCATTGTCGCCGAGAACAGCGCCACCTGCTTGTCTTCAGGGGTGCCGGCCAGGATGGTCTCGACGTCTTCGGCGAAGCCCATCTTGAGCATCTCGTCTGCCTCGTCGAGCACGAGGTACTTCAGTTCCGAGAGGTCGAGGGTGCCCTTTTCGAGGTGATCCATGATGCGGCCGGGCGTTCCGACCACGACGTGCACGCCACGCCGCAACGCGGAAAGCTGGGTGCCGTAGCCTTGCCCGCCGTAGATCGGCAGCATCCGCACGCCGTGCATGTTGGCCGCATACTTCTCGAATGCCTCAGACACCTGAAGTGCGAGTTCGCGGGTGGGGGAGAGCACGAGTGCCTGCGGCGACTTCTGGGCTGCATCGAGCCGCGCGAGGATCGGCAGCGCAAACGCGGCAGTCTTGCCCGTGCCGGTCTGGGCGAGGCCGATGACGTCTCGACCGGCCATCAGGGGCGGGATGGTCGCGGCCTGGATCGCGGACGGGCTTTCGTATCCGACGTCTTTCAGCGCCTTCAGCAGCGCGTCGTCGAAGCCGAATTCAGAGAAGTTTTGGATCGACGTCATGGGATAACGGTAGTCGCCTCGCGGCCGGTAGTGTGCGGCCGGCCCGTCTGGGAATCACTGACGCGGTCGGCAGCCGTCAGCGCGCACGCGACATACGACGTGTGCTCACGAGCCAGGCGGCGAGCCCTGCCAGCGCCAACAGCAGCGCGGCCGTGACCAGTCCATCAACCGATGAACCCGTTGACGCGAGCGCGCCAGCCGCACCGTGCGATGCTGTCGTCTGGTTCGATGGCGCCTGCGTTGATGGCCCTTGGCCCGGAGGCGTGGACCCGCCAGGTGCGGTGGCGATCGCTGTGACGACCAGGTCGGCGGATGCGGTGGCGCCCGAGGAGAT
>DATMTC010000457.1:0-2746 GCA_035565115.1 Microbacteriaceae bacterium
ATGCACTGCTCGTGACAGCATCGAAGTCGGCGAGCACGCGATCCCACGGCAGGCCGGTGAAAACGCGTTGGCTCACGTCGAACGTCGGGCGGATGTCGAGGGTCACGGCAGTGGTGATGCCGAGGGCTCCGACGCCCACGACCGCTCCGTCGAAGTCCGGGTCGCCGCGGCGCAGGGTGACGAGCTCGCCGGATCCGTCGATGAATTCGATGGCCGCGACATCCGACGCCAGGTTGCCATTGCCGTCGCCGGAGCCGTGCGTACCCGTGGCTATCGCGCCCGCGATCGAGATGTGCGGAAGTGAAGCGAGATTGTCCAGCGCCCAGCCCTGAGCGTGCAGTTGAACAGCGACGTCGCCGTAGCGCATCCCGGCGGAGGCGCGGACGGTCCTGGCATCCGAGTCGATCTCGACGGCGGCGGGCAGCCCGGCAACGGAAATCAGATCGCCAGTCGTGTCGACCAGATCGTTGAAGGTGTGGCGAGTTCCGAGCGCGCGCACCTTGTCTGCGCCCGCGATGGCATCCTGCACTTCGGCGACACTCGATGGCCGCAGGATCGAGCGTGCGCCATAGTGGTAATTGCCCGCCCAGTTGCTCTCTTGCGTCATGATCTCGTCGCTCACGTTGCTGCCTCTCGAAGTTCGCTCAGCGCCTTTTGCTGTCTCTGACAACAATTGTGCACCATCGCGGCGGATGTCGCGCCGCTGGCCCGGGCCGTAGCATGATGTCGTGACTTCTCCCATTCTCTCAGGCTGGACGCACGCATACTCGGGCAAGGTGCGCGACATCTACATTCCAGCGTCGGCATCTGCCGTCGACGACGCTCCCGCGCTGCTGATCGTCGCCAGCGATCGGGTCAGCGCCTTCGACCACGTGCTCGAGCCCGGCATCCCAGGCAAGGGCGAACTGCTCACGACCCTGTCGCTGTGGTGGTTCGATCAGCTCGAGGTGCCCAACCACCTGGTTCCAGACCACGAACTGCGCGGCGACACCGTTGTCGCAGAGATTCCGGATGCCGTCGCAGGGCGCGCCATGCTCGTGAAGCCGCTCGACATGTACCCGATCGAGTGCGTGGTTCGCGGGTACATCACGGGCACCGGATGGCTCGAGTACCAGCAGAAGCAGAGCATCTGCGGCGTGCCGCTTCCAGCCGGGTTGAGCAACGGCGACCGCCTGCCTGAGCCGATCTACACCCCGGCATGGAAGGCCCCGATGGGTCAGCATGACGAGAACATTTCGTTCGAGCGCACCGTCGAGCTCGTCGGCGCGGACGTCGCCGCGCAGTTGCGCGACGCATCCGTCGGGATCTACCGCGCAGCATCCGCTATTGCCGAGCGGCGCGGCCTGATTCTGGCCGACACCAAGTTCGAGTTCGGAGCCGACCGCTCAACCGGTGTCGTCACGCTCGCCGACGAGGTGCTCACCAGCGACTCAAGCAGGTACTGGGATGCTGACGCATACGCGACCGGCGCGACCCCTGCTGAACGGATGGCCAGCTTCGACAAGCAGATCGTGCGTGACTGGCTGTCGGCCAATTGGGACCAGCAGGGCACCCCACCCGAGCTGCCCGGCGAGATCGTCGAGCAGACCGCGGCGCGTTACCGCGAACTTCTCGAGCGATTGACCTCCAATCGCGCCGCCACCGCCTCCACCGAGTGAAATATATGCACGCGCATGGATGTTGCCTCTGACATGAGTGATAACGCGACATCCGACCGGCTGGCCGCAGACACGGCCATGGGCGCGGTCACCCTCAACGTTGGCGATCTCGATCGCATGGTGTCCTACTATCGCGATGCCGTGACGCTTCAGTTGCTGAGCCACGACGGCGACACCGCCATCCTTGGGCGCGGCACGACGCCGGTGGTCGTGCTGAAGTACTCCCCTGAGTTGCGTTTGGCCACTCCGCGAAGTGCTGGCCTGTTTCACACGGCCATCCTGTTCGAGACGCAGACCGCCCTGGCCGCTGCCGTCTATTCCGTCGCCACAAAAGAGCCAGGAACGTTCACCGGCAGCGCCGACCACCTGGTGAGCCAAGCCTTCTACTTCACCGATCCCGAGAACAACGGCGTCGAACTGTACTGGGACCGCGCCCGCGACCAGTGGAGCTGGACACACGGCCAGGTCGAGATGAGCACCCTGTACCTGGACCCGAACGCGTTCATCTCCGAGCACCTCACCGACGAGGCAGCGAGCGCGCCGATCATCGGCGGCGCCGTGGTCGGCCACGTGCACCTGTCGGTCGGCGACACGGCATCCGCGCGCGCGTTCTACGTCGACCGACTCGGGTTCGAAGCCACCGCGAGCATCGGCGGTTCGGCGCTGTTCGTCAGCGCAGGTGGCTATCACCACCACATGGCGATGAACACCTGGAACAGTGCCGGGGCAGGCCGCAGGGCGCCAGCGCTTGGCCTGTGCCGTGTGGACATCGTCGTGCCGACATCCGACGATCTCGGCGCTCTCGGCGAGCGGATGTCGCACTACCGCGTTCCCGTGCGCGACGACGGGGCAGCGCTCAGCTTCGACGACCCGTGGGCCAACGCCATCCGGGTGACGCCCGCCGCGTAGTCGCGCCCGTTTCTCCCGCGCACGCCCGTTTGGCACGAGCGCGCACACACCGTCTCCCCGCCCAGTGATACTTTTTCGGGCATTTGATGGTGCCGCGGACACCTCAATTGCCCGAAAAAATATCTTTGGGCGGGCAGCGCGTGGGCGGGTGGCGCGCGCCAGCGGGCAGCGCGCACGAC
>DATMTC010000458.1:0-13436 GCA_035565115.1 Microbacteriaceae bacterium
TTCCTCGTTGCGCAAACCTCGGGAGCCTGGCTGAAGGTGGATCTAGCACAGCGGCCGAACGGCAGCACCGGCTGGATCAAGACGGATACAGTCACCCTGCATTCGCTGGCATACAGTCTCGTCGCGTCGACGACCGACCACACGCTGCAGCTGTTCAAGAACGGTGCTCCGGTGAAGACATACTCAGCAGCGACAGGCACAGGGGGCACGCCCACTCCGCTCGGTTCGTTCTACATCACCGAACTGTTGCAGCCGACAAATGACGGTTACGGGCCGTACGCGTTCGGCCTGTCTGCGTTCTCCGACGTTCTCTCCAGTTTCGGAGGCGGACCGGGCCAGATCGGCCTGCACGGAACGGATGACGTCGACAGCATCGGTCAGGATGCGAGCCACGGCTGCATTCGGCTCTCCAACGCCGACATCACGGAGCTGGCAGGCATCCTTCCGCTCGGAACACCGATCACCATCCAGTGACGACGCGATGTGTGCGACTGCCTGCGCCTGATGCGCGTGCTCTGGTGCGCGTGCTCTGGTGCGCGTGCCCGGATGCGCGTGCCCGGATGCGCGTGCCCGGATGCGCGTGCGGTCGTGAGGAGAATCGGTCGCGCGGTCGGCGTGTCGTTGCGTTCTGACCGGTGTGTCGCCCGAATTTCCTCCTGACCGCACAGGGCTGAAGGTCGCGCAATGGGCCCGCGGGAATGGAATCGCCCCCACACGCGGTTGCAGAGATGGATGCATACGCATAGACATGCGGCATCGGATCGCGAGAGGATGAGCGCATGCCACAGTCGGAGCAAGGGCAGCAGCCAGAACACGTGCAGCAGCCAGGACCCACACAGCCCGAACTCGAGCTGGGCCTCGACACGTTCGGCGACGTCACCGTCGATGCCGACGGCGCGACGCTGCCATATGCACAGGTGATCCGCAACGTCGTCGACCAGGCAGTGCTCGCCGACGAGGTCGGCGTCGACTTCTTCGGCGTCGGTGAGCACCACCGGGACGATTTCGCGATCTCAGCCCCTGAGACGGTGCTGGCCGCGATCGCATCCCGCACCGAGCGCATCCGGCTCGGCTCCGCGGTGACCGTGCTCAGCTCGGATGACCCCGTGCGCGTATTCGAGCGCTTCGCAACGGTGGATGCGATCTCTGCCGGTCGCGCTGAGGTCATCCTGGGCCGCGGGTCGTTCACCGAATCGTTCCCGCTGTTCGGCTATGACCTCAGCCAGTACGAGGAGCTGTTCAATGAGAAGCTCGACCTGTTCTCGCACCTGCTGAACGAGGATGCGATCACCTGGTCTGGCAATACGAGAGCGCCGTTGACCGGTCAGCAGGTGTATCCGAAGACCGAGTCCGGCCGCATCAAGACCTGGATCGGGGTGGGCGGATCGCCCGAGTCGGTCGTGCGCGCGGCGCGGTACGAGATGCCGATGATGCTCGCGATCATCGGGGGAGCGCCGGCGCGTTTCCTGCCGTTCGTCGATCTGTACAAGCGGGCGGTGGCCCAGCTTGAGGTGCCGGAGCTGCCGCTCGGCATGCACTCGCCTGGATACGTCGCAGACACCGACGAACAGGCGCGCGAAGAGCTCTGGCCGCACTACAGGGTGATGCGCGATCGCATCGGCGCGGAACGCGGCTGGGGGCCGATGACGCGGGCCGAGTTCGACAGCGAGATCGCTGGCGGATCGCTCTACGTCGGTTCACCCGAGACGGTTGCACGCAAGATGGCCGACACCATCCGCACGCTGGGTGTTGCCAGGTTCGACCTGAAATACAGTGCAGGACCGTTGCCGCATCCGCAGCTCATGCACGCAATCGAGCTCTACGGCGGCACGGTCATCCCGATGGTGCGCGACCTGCTGGCGTAGCCGGGAATCGTCACAAGCGCGGCCGGCGGCATTAGTTTGCGCCGAGTTGCGCTGACAGTTCGGCGGCGACCTTGGCCGCGACGCGTCCTGCCTGCTCCAAGTGACCGCCAAGGCGTGTCTTCGGTGCGCTCACATTGACGGCGGCGATGATGCTTCGGCGAAAATCGTACACCGGCGCCGAGACTCCGACGACACCGCGCTCGAATTCCTCGTTGACGGTTGCATATCCGTGCGAGCGGATGCGCCTGATCTCGGTGAGGAAGGTGTCGAAGTCTGTGACAACTCGTCGAAGGCCGACTCCGGATGCCGGCGGAATCGACTCGGTCATTGCCAGCGCGGGCGCCGGCGGTGAGGTCACGGGTTCGTCGTGCCCGTGAGCGTCATACCAGCGGCGCAGATCGTCGTCTCCCCAATCGCTGATCAGCACCCGCCCGGCTGATGTCGACCACGCAGCAACGCTGACGCCCTCCCAGCCGAGACCGCGGAAGGCATACTCACTGGTCTCGCTGGCCAGGGTGAGAACGCTGCCGCCTCTCAGTACACACAAATGGGTGGTTTCGTGCAGCGCGGTCACGACACGTCGCAGGTACGGCACTGCCTCCCGTACCAGACGTGATTCGCTCGTGCGAGCGGCGAGTGCATACAGCTGATAGCCGAGTTGGTAGCTCAGCGTTACCTTGTCGCGTGCAACGAGGCCGCTGTCTGCGAGGGTAGCGAGCGTGCGGGAGACTTGCCCCTTGTCGCGCGAGACGAGTTCGGCGATCCTGTTGACGCCCAAACCGCCAGCCGCCACACACTCTGGCGAACCGAGAACTTCGAGCAATTCAAGGTCGCGGCGCAGTCCGGCCGCGTTGCGCCTTGGCGGTTTCGTGGGCCCAGCCGCATCTATCTTCACTGTTCGAGGTTAACGTGTAGTTGACAAATGCACAACTATGGTTGTGCAAATGCGAACTTCACAATAGTCTCGCCTCAATTGATCTCGACCTCAGGCCGGGATCGCTCAGCGAAGAGTGAGGAGCGGAATCGTGACACAGTTCGATTTCGGACGTTTGATCCACTTCCTCTCTCAGCGTTGGGACGACGTGCTCGTGCTGGTCTTGCAGCACATCGGTGTCGTGGCGATTTCGCTGTTGGTGGCGACAATTATCGGCGTCGGTGTCGGGATGCTCGTCTGGAACAGGGAGATTCCGCGATCCGTGGTCATCTCGGCGGCTGCTGTTGCGCTCACAATCCCGTCTCTCGCGCTGCTGGCAGTGCTCATCCGGCCGTTCGGTCTCGGATGGACGCCGACGATCATCGCGCTCATCGTCTATTCGCTGCTGCCGATCGTTCGAAACACAGTGGTCGGTCTGCGTGAAGTTCCCGACGCGGTCATGGAGTCGGCGAAAGGTATGGGGATGAGCAAGGGACGCGTGCTCGTCGCCATCCAACTGCCACTCGCGTGGCCGATCATCCTGACCGGCGTGCGGATTGCAGCCCAGTTGACGATAGGAATCGCAGCGATCGCCGCATACGTCGCAGGTCCTGGGCTCGGCCAATACATCTTCCAGGGCCTATCGTCGCTCGGATCTGTCAACGCTCTGAACTACGCACTGACCGGAACCGTTTTCGTCGTCATTCTGGCATTGCTCGTCGACGGAGCCTTCGTTCTGGTTACCCGCTACACAACCTCAAGGGGGATCCGTGCCTGAATCGACCAACACGGCGATCAACGCCATTGCTGGAACCACCAGTGGGGCATCCATCGAGCTCGACCGCGTCACGAAAACCTACCAGGGGCAGCCGGTATCTGCCGTCGAGGACTTCTCGATGACCGTAAACCCGGGCGAACTTGTCATGTTCGTCGGTCCGAGCGGATGCGGTAAGACAACGACCATGAAGATGATCAATCGCATCATCGAGCCGACAAGCGGATCCATCTCAATCAACGGCAGGGACATTCTCTCGCTCGATCCGAACGAGCTGCGCAGGCACATCGGCTACGTGATTCAGCAGATCGGACTGTTTCCACACATGACGATCGCCGAGAACATCGCCGTGGTGCCTCGGTTGCTGGGCTGGTCGAAGAGCAAGACTGCCGAACGCGTCGATGAATTGCTCTCCACCGTCGATCTGGCCCCAGGGCAATTCGCTCAGCGCTATCCACGCCAGCTATCCGGTGGGCAACAGCAGCGTGTCGGGGTGGCCAGGGCACTCGCCGCCGACCCGCCCGTGATGCTGATGGATGAGCCGTTCGGTGCAACGGACCCGATCACGCGAGAAAAGCTGCAGGCCGAGTTTCTGCGCCTTCAAGAGACACTCGGCAAAACCATCATCTTCGTCACACACGATTTCGACGAGGCGGTGAAGCTGGGCGACCGTATCGCCGTGCTGTCAGAGCGCAGCCAGATCGAGCAATTCGACACCCCTGCCAACATTCTGGCAGCCCCTGCCAACGACTATGTTGCGTCGTTCATTGGGCACGGAGCCGCGATCAAGCGGTTGTCTCTGATCCCAATGACGGATGCCAGGCTCGGCCCAGTCGCGGATGCTGGTGACCAGACAATCACAGTACCCATCACCGGCACGCTCAGGGACGCACTCGACACGCTTGTGCTGACGGGTGCACCGGCCATCAAAGTCGTCGATGGCGTACGTGCGGTCGGCTCGATCTCGATCGAGGGAATTTCGGCAGTGCTTGGCGCGTCGGCCGTCGGCGTAGGAGCGTAGCGATGAGCATCCAGGAGCAGGCGATTGCACCTGAGCTCGATGCGGAGCTCTTGCACGAACAGGGGTCGCGCTTCTTCACCCTGCGACGCTTGGTCACGCCTGTCGTTGTCATCGTCGTGCTCGCCTTGCTCTATGCCTGGATAGCGAACACGAACCTCGACTCAATCGAAAAGCGAACGCTCAACTGGACATACCTGCTTGATCGCACCCGCGAGCATCTCACACTCACGTTTGCCGCTTCTGCACTGGTGGCCGCTCTGGCGATCCCGGCTGGAATTCTACTGAGTCGCACGAGATCACGAGCGGCGCGCGGAATCGTGCTCGGGCTCGCAAACATCGGTCAGGCCACCCCCGCTGTCGGTGTTGTCATCCTGCTGGCGATCATCTGGCAGACCGGATTCACCACGGCGCTCGTGGCGCTCGTCGCGTATTCGTTTCTGCCTGTGCTGCGCAACACGATGGTTGGGTTGCAACAGATCGATGCCAGCGTGCGCGAATCGGCAAAAGGCATGGGCATGACACCGAACCAGGTGCTGTGGCGAATTGAACTGCCATTAGCTGTTCCGGTCATCGCGGCAGGCTTGCGCACAGCGCTCGTGTTTGCCGTGGGCGTTGCCACCATCGCCACCTTCATCAACGCAGGTGGCCTCGGCGACATGATCGTCAACGGACTCAAACTCCAGCGCTACCCCGTTCTCGTGACAGGAGCGGTTCTCGTCGCGTGCATCGCGCTGGCGATCGACTGGCTTGCAGGTATCGCAGAAGACCTGCTGAAGCCGAAAGGCACCTAGCGAGCCAGCGTCAGCAACTCTCATCCGTTCCCGCTACAGCAAACAGCAACCCGAAGACACAAGGAGAAATCATGCGCAAACGCACAGCAGCAATTCTGGCCATCGTGGCCGCCGGCGCCCTGGCGCTCACCGGCTGTTCCGGCTCAGGATCGGGGTCGCAAGGTGGCGACAACGCTAAAGGCACAGAGGTCAAGGGCCTCACCGGCGTGATCGGGGCAAAGGACTTTTCGGAGCAGTACATCCTTGCTTACCTCACGAGCGACCTCTTAAACGCGCACGGCGCGAAGACGACCACAAACACCAAGCTCGTCGGGTCGGCAAACGTGCGCGAGGCACTCGTGGCCGACCAATTGATGGGCTACTGGGAGTACACAGGAACCGGCTGGGTCACATACCTGAAGAACACGACTCCTGTGAAGGGCGAGCAGGCGCAATTCGACGCAGTGAAGAAGGGCGACGCCGCCAACGGTATCGCGTGGCTTGACCCTGCACCGCTGAACAACACGTACGCATTCGCGATCAGGTCTTCTGAAGCCAAGAAGCTCGGCGTGAAGACGCTCAGTGACGTGGCGAAACTGCCGAATAAGGACCAAACATTCTGCATCGAGAGTGAATTCTCTACCCGCGACGACGGTTGGCCAGGTCTCAAGGAGGCATACGGCATCGACGTCACAGATTCGAACGTGGCGCTTCTGGACACGGGTGTCATTTACACGGCAACCCAGAAGGGCCAAGACTGCAACTTCGGCGAAGTGTTCCAGACCGATGGCAGGATCAAGGCGCTTGACCTGACCGTAATGAAAGACGACAAGCAGTTCTTTCCCGTATACCAGGGCGCGTTCACGCTCAAGCAGAGCACGCTCGACAAGTATCCGGGCATCGCAAAGGTGATCGCGAAGATGTCGTCGAAGCTTACGACAGAGCAAATGCAGAAACTGAACGCACAGGTGGATGTCGACGGTGACGAGCCAGCGGATGTCGCCAAGAACTGGTTGCAGAAAGAAGGTTTGATCTAAGTGGCAAACCAGCTCCTTCAACTCGGTGAGAGTTTCGTCGGCTCCGGGGTCAACGCTGCGCATGTCAACTCGGTCTTCGGGCCGCGCGATGGCGCAGCAGGATCGGCCTGGGTCACATCATTGGCCTCGCCGAGCTCAGGGCACGTGCCATTCGTCGCCATCCTTCGTC
Organism: Microbacteriaceae bacterium; assembly: GCA_035565115.1. GTDB lineage: Bacteria > Actinomycetota > Actinomycetes > Actinomycetales > Microbacteriaceae > Rathayibacter_A. The sequence continues at coordinate 6,551 of DATMTC010000458.1, forward strand.
CATCGCTGCCCGTGAAGCCGCTCACCCTGTTCGTCACGAAGTCCGCGCCGGCCAGCGATGAACACGGCGTAATGGTGTGGGGTCCGGCACAGGCAGGAATTGCGGCTGGCGTCGCAGACGCTGTTGCAGACGGGATCATCACGCGTGAGCAGGCAGACTCTCACGTGATCATCGCAGCCGTCTGGGTGAACCCAGGGGCGGATGACGCCGACGAGATTTACCGGCACAACAGGCAGGCGATCCGCACCGCGCTTGAGAACGGTGCCCGGTCGATGCCGACGGTTGAGGACGTGCTTGCCGCACGGGATGCGCCGTCGAATCCGTACTTCACGCCAGTAGATTCGACGGCAAAGGGCTAAACCATGAAGATCACCGCCATCCGTCTCACGCGGATGACTTTGCCGCTCGACCCACCGTTCTTTGCGGCGTGGGACCCGACGCCGCGCACGTCATTCGACGCGACGCTCGTCGAGGTCGACACGGACGAAGGCATCACGGGTGTCGGATCAGGCGACACGATGGACGGTTTCGAGGCATTCGAGCATCTGTTCATGGGCACGGATCCTCTGCAGATCCTCAACCAGGTGCGCCGCATCGAGACGATCAACTTTCATGGCGGGCGCTACTGGCCACTTGAGGCTGCAATGTGGGATATCGTCGGCCAGGTTGCAGGGCTACCGGTCAGCGTGCTGTTCGGCGCTGCGCGCGACCGGCTGCCTGCATACGCGTCGACAGGCGAGTTGCGCGCGCCTCAAGCGCGAGCCGAGTCAGCGCTCGCCGCACGTGAATTGGGCTTTCGCGCAATGAAGATCCGCATCGCGCGAGATCGACTCACCGAGGGCATCGAAGCTGTCAGGCAGACACGGACGGCGGTCGGCGACGAGTTCGAGTTGATGGTCGACCTCAACCAGATGTGGCGGATGAGTGGAGATATCGAACCGGCGCTGCCTCTTGCGCGCGTGCAGAGCATCGCGGCCGAGTTGGCCGAGTTGAACGTGTTGTGGCTCGAGGAACCGCTGCCCCAGATCGACATCTCCGGGGCCAAGCGCGTGCGCGCCCAGACGGGCATCCAGATCTCCGGCGGTGAGATGGTTCGGAGCCTGCCCGAGATCACCGCGTTGATCGAGGAGGATGCGTTTGACATTTATCAGCCGGATGTCGCGCTCGCAGTTGGCATGTACAGAGCGAGGCAAGTGGCCGAATCCGCGAACCTGCGGCACCGTCAGTTCACCCCGCACACCTGGAGCAACGGGCTTGGGCTCTTGGCAAACCTGCATGTCGCTGCGGGCGTGGATGCCGGTCCATACCTTGAGTTTCCGTTCGACCCTCCGGGCTGGACACCAGAGCGACGTGACTTCTTCATGAAGCCGCTGAACATCGATAGTGCAGGCGACCTCGTTGTTCCGAATCGACCCGGGCTCGGTGCCGAAATCGATTGGGATGCTGTGCGCAGGTACCGCAAATAGCAAGCGCGTTGAATAGAACAGGTTGCATAGGAAACACGATGACTAGAGAGACATCATGACCGACTGGATTCAGGCTGCTGCCGATCTCACGCCAGAGACCCGCCTTTTCATCGGCGGTGACTTCCGCAGCGCGCTAGACGGAGGCACGTTCGACACAATCGCTCCGCGCGACGGGAGCATCATTGCTGCAGTGTCTTCGGCGTCCGCGTCCGACATCGATTTGGCCGTGCAGTCTGCGTCTCGCGCGTTCGAATCAGGCGTTTGGGCGCAAGCAGACGTGCGGCACAGGCAGGCGGTGTTACTTCGACTGTCCGAACTGATGCTTGAGCATCGCGACGAGTTGGCACTTCTCGAGTCATTGGACGCCGGCCACCCAATCGGTGACGCGTTGAACGTCGACGTTCCGAATGCCGCGCGCACGTTCCGCTGGTACGCGGAGGCGCTGGACAAGAGGTACGACGAGATCGCACCGACCCCGCGCAACGCGCTGGCGTTGATCACGCGTGAGCCGCTCGGCGTTGTGGCTGCCGTTGTGCCATGGAACTATCCGCTGATCATTGCTGCGTGGAAGGTTGCGCCAGCACTGGCTGCCGGCAACTCCGTCGTGTTGAAACCGGCGGAGCTCACGAGCCTGTCTGCTCTGAAACTGGCTGAACTCGCCGCAGACGCGGGAGTGCCGGACGGCGTGTTCAACGTGGTCCCTGGCATCGGTTCTGTTGCTGGTGCGGCGATCGGGCGACATCCGCTGGTCGACAAGGTTGCCTTCACCGGGTCGCCGGTGGTCGGAAGACAGTTTCTGACCTACGCTGGCGAATCGAACGGCAAACAAGTCTCGCTCGAACTCGGAGGTAAGTCTCCCCAGGTTGTGCTCGCCGATGTCGCCAACATCGAGGAGTGCGCAACATCGGTTGCATGGGGAATCTTCTACAATGCCGGGCAAACCTGCCACGGCGGCAGCAGGCTCGTCGTCGACGAGCGCGTGCACGATGCATTGGTGGATGCTGTCGTCAAGGTTGGCCGCTCGCTCGCGCTCGGCGATCCGCTTGCTGAACCCACCCAGATCGGCACGATCGCCAGCCAGAAGCAGCTTGACCGGGTGATGGGCTACATGCAGGTGGCGGTGGACGAGGGCGTCGCGATCACTGGCGGCCGTCGTATTCGCCCGGACGGCCTCGCGGGCGGGTACTACGTCGAGCCGACGGTGTTCGACGGCGTCGACAACAGTGGGCGCATCGGCCAGGAAGAGATCTTCGGGCCGGCGCTGGCTGTGACAACCGTTCGTGGCGTCGAAGAGGCAGTACGCGTGGCTAACGACAGCAGTTATGGCCTGGCGGCATCGGTCTGGACCAGGGATGTGACAGTCGCGCACCGGGTTGCCCGCGACCTGCGCGCAGGCACGGTGTGGGTCAATGCGTTCGACGTCGCAGACGTGATCACCCCGTTCGGCGGCTTCAAGAGTTCGGGCTCAGGACGAGACCGATCGCTGCACGCGCTCGATTCCTACAGCGCACTGAAGACCACCTGGATCAATCTCGGCAACAACTAGCCGACCTAGCCATCGATTGCGAAAAACAGAAATGACGACACACACCCGCCAGACCGTCGGTTTCATCGGCCTGGGCAACATGGGTTCAGGAATGACCAGGAACCTTCAGAAATGCGGCTTCCCGCTTGTGGTCAACGACATCAGGCCAGAGCCCGCAGCAGAACTGATCGCGGGCGGAGCCCTTTGGGCGCCCACACCTGCCGAGGTTGCGTCCAGCAGCGATCTGGTGATCACGATGTTGCCGACACCTCGTCACGTTGAGGCGGTCGTACACGGGCCCAACGGCATCCTGGCAGGTATTGCGGATGGCGGCACCTGGGTCGACATGTCGACGTCGGTGCCAGAGGTGGCCGAACGTGTTCGCGCGGAGAACCCGCAACGCGGCCTTCACCTGCTGGATGCTCCGGTAAGCGGCATGTCCGCGGGGGCGGCAACCGGAACGCTGCAGATCTTCGTCGGAGGCGACGCTGCAGATGTCGAACGGATCCGGCCGGTATTCGAGGCCATGGGCGACCGTGAGCGCATCCTGCACGTCGGGGGCGCTGGCGCAGGGTACGCGGTCAAGCTCATGATCAACCAGCTGTGGTTCTCCCACCTGGTGGCCACGGCGGAGGTGCTGAGCGTCGGGGTCAAAGCCGGCGTGGATCTCGGAGTGTTGAGGAACGCGCTCATTGCCAGTCCCGCCAACAGCAACTTCTTGCAGAACGATGTGCTTTCGGTCTTGGCCGCGGGAGACTACGACGAAGGTTTCGCGATCGCTCTGGCGTGCAAGGACCTGGGGCTTTCAGTGGATCTCGCCCGATCCGTTGGGGTGCCGGTCGAAGTGTCAGGCCTTGTCGAGCAGATCTATCGCAGGGCCAGAGCGCAATACGGCGACCGGGCTGGGGAGATGACCCCGGTGAAATTGTACGAAGAACTGGCGGGTATTGACCTCCGCCTGGAAGGAGCGGTGGCGTGAGCATCCGGACTGGTGCAACAGACACAGGACTTGCTGTACTTCCGACGCCGTTGGCCGAGACCGAACTGACACTCGACCCGAAGCCGATCGCCTATTTTGGGCGAGGCGCCGTGGCTCGTGTCGGGGAGATCGCCCGAGACGCCGGTGCATCGCGTGTGTTAATTGTCACCGACCCGTTCCTCGCGTCTTCGCCTGTTGTCGCAGCGGTGCTTGCGTCCGTCGAGGCCGCAGGCATAACGGTGGCCGTGTTCGACCAGGTGACACCGAACCCGACGACCACCTGTGTCAATGATGGCAGCGATCTTGCGGCATCCACAGGAGCCGATGCTCTGGTCGCAGTCGGTGGCGGCTCATCGATGGACGCGGCGAAGGGCATCGCGCTCGGTGCTGTGAATCCGCAACGAGGCATCGAATTGGACTACACGGGCGATTTTGCGCATCCGGCTCTGCCGATCATTGCCGTGCCGACCACGGCAGGAACCGGAGCGGAGGTTAACGCCTTCGGCGTGGTTACAGACGTCGTCGGGCACCGCAAGTTCTATGTTGGACACTCGAGCGCTCTCGCCCGCGCAGCAGTGCTCGACCCCGAGCTAACGGTTGGGCTGCCACCGAACGCGACGGCGGCGACCGGGATGGATGCTCTCACGCACGCACTCGAGTCGTACCTGTCGGTGCGTGCGAACCCGTATTCGGACGGGATCGCCCTGCAGGTGATCTCGACCGTGGCGACGTACCTGCCTGCCGCTGTGCGTGACGGATCGGATATCGAAGCTCGCTCGCAGCTGCTTCTTGCAAGCCACATCGCAGGAGTCGGGTTCTCGCACACTGGTCTTGGCCTTGTGCACGGCATCGCGCATCCGCTTGGCGGTAGGTTCAACGTTCCGCACGGTTTGGCGCTGTGCATTGTGATCGAACGCGTGCTCGAGTTCAATCTGGCCGCACGCGAAGAGCGGATCGCACGTGTGGCTTTCGCTCTGGACGTCGGCGACACTCACGCAAGCGTCGCGCAGAACGCGCAGGCGGCCATCCGCGCCATCGCTGATCTGGCGAGAGCCACCGGCATGACAGCTCGGCTGCGCGATTTCGGGGTGACGCTCGCCGATGTCGACGGACTCGCCGCCGATACCCTGGCGGACTCCGTCACCGCTAACAACCCGATTCAACCGACCGCGGATGATGTCGTTCGCATTCTCAAGGAGTCTGTATGACAATCACGGCGGCCGACGAGTCGGCACTGCTCGGAAAGATCCCGACCGGTTTACTCATTGACGGGCACTGGCGTAGTGCGAGTGACGGCGGAACGTTCGAAGTCGCGGATCCTTCGACCGGGCAGGTTTTGCTCCGCATTGCGGACGGGACGCCGGCCGACGGCGTTGCGGCTCTCGCCGCGGCTCACCACGCGCAGGCAGGCTGGGCCAAGACCGGCGCACGTGAGCGCGCCGAGATCCTGCGCCGTGCGTTCGAGGCGGTGACGGAAAGGGCTGACGAATTCGCCCTGCTTATGACGCTCGAGATGGGCAAGCCGCTACACGAGTCGCGCGGCGAGGTGGCGTACGGCGCCGAGTTCTTACGCTGGTTCTCTGAAGAAGCTTCACGCGTGAGTGGACGGTATGCGACGGCGCCGGACGGACAAGCCAGACTGCTCGTGATGAAGCGCCCCGTTGGCCCGTGCCTGTTCATCACTCCGTGGAACTTTCCGCTCGCGATGGCGACGCGAAAGATCGCGCCTGCGATTGCTGCAGGATGCACCATGGTACTGAAACCGGCCGGCCTCACACCGTTGACCGCGCTGTATTTTGCGCAGGTGCTGCAGGATGCTGGGCTGCCAGCCGGGGTGCTGAACGTGGTGCAGACCACCGATGCTGGCGCGCTGACCGGACCGCTGATCGCCGATCCGCGCCTACGCAAACTGTCATTCACCGGATCAACTTCCGTTGGCAAACGGCTGATCGCGGCCGCCGCCGATCAGGTGCTGCGTGTCTCGATGGAGCTCGGTGGCAATGCACCATTTTTGGTGTTCGACGATGCCGACCTCGACAAGGCGGTGGACGGTGCGATGATCGCCAAGCTACGCAACGGCGGTGAAGCATGCACGGCGGCAAACCGGCTGATCGTGCACGAGTCGGTTGCGGACGAATTTACGGCCCGGTTAGTCGAAAGGATGCGATCGCACACCGTCGCGCGTGGAACCGAGCCATCATCCAAGATCGGTCCGCTGGTCGACGCAGCAACCAGGGACAAAGTAGACGAGCTGGTGACAGGAGCGCTTGCCGAGGGCGCGCGCGTCGCCCTTGGCGGGCATCCAATCGACGGCCCTGGATTCTTCTACGAGCCGACGGTGCTGACCGATGTGCCGGCAGGAGCGGAGATTCTGCGCGAGGAGATCTTTGGACCGGTTGCCCCGATCGTCACATTTTCGGCAGAAGAGCAAGCCGTCGCGCTCGCGAACGACACGGAGTATGGGCTCGTCGCATACGCGTTCACAGAGGACTTGAACCGCGGACTGCGGCTCGCAGAGGAACTCGATGTAGGCATGCTTGGTCTGAATGCGGGCGTTGTTTCTAACCCGGCAGCACCGTTTGGCGGAGTGAAACAATCGGGTCTCGGACGCGAGGGTGGCGTTGAGGGCATTGACGAGTATCTCGAGACCCGGTACGTCGGCATCGCAGACCCGTTTGCCCGCTAGACCGCTCCCGCCGGCCGGAGTGTGTCCGTGTCACCGCCCTGACGCACTCGGCCGTCGCGGTGCTCGCGTGCGTCGGGCATACCGCGGGAATCTATAGCAGGGTTGATCACAGTTGGCGCCGCACGGCTGCGACGTCGCACTGTGGAGTACCGCGCGACGGCGTCACGGCCCTGAAGTGCTGGCGCTGGTCGGCGGCGGGGCGCTCGGCGTCGTCGTCGGACTGTCGCTCG
>DATMTC010000459.1:0-4835 GCA_035565115.1 Microbacteriaceae bacterium
TCTCTCGCCGCCGACGCAGCTTCGTCTGCCCTGCCGGCTAGCGAACGCGCCTGCGCTGCGATCTCCGCTGCCGTGCGTGCGCGTACTGCCGAGATCACGCCGAAAGCGATGGCCGCACACGCGACAATCAGGCTCAGCACATCCAACATCGTCATTGTCGCATTGTAGTAAGCGAGCGGTCAGCCTCCTGCTATCGCCGCGGGGTCGAACAGGTCGGAGATCTCGCCCAGTTCGTCAGACGACGGATGCCACGCGGTTGCCGCTTCGGCGTTCTGCAGGATCTGTTCGGGTTTTGTCGCCCCGGCGATCACGCTCGTCAATCCGGGCTGCGCGATGAGCCAGCCGAGCGTCGCCTGAAGCATCGTCACGCCGCGCTGGTCACAGAACTCTTGATAGCGCTCGAGAATGTCCCACGGTGCGTTGTCTGCGAGGTGCTTGCGGATCATCATGATCCGGCTGTCTGCTGGACCACCGGCTCTGCTGAATTTGCCGGTCAGCAGCCCGTTGTAGAGCGGGAAGAACGGCAGGAAACCGAGGCCGTACCGATTCACTGCCGGCAGTACCTCGCGCTCGGCGTCTCTCGCCAGCAGGCTGTACTCGTTCTGGGCGGAGATGAACCGCGGATGCTGCCCGAGACGGGCCGTGAATTCCGCCTCGGCGATCTGCCATCCGCTCAAATTGGAGTGCCCGATGTATCTGATCTTGCCCTCGCTGATCAGGTCATCGAGGGTCTGAAGTGTCTCATCGATCGGCGTGTTCGGGTCGGGGTGATGCAGCTGGTACAGGTCGATCCAGTCGGTCTGCAGCCGCCGCAACGATGCCTCAACGGCGAGACGGATGTATCGCCTGGAGCCGCGAGCGCCCCAGTCAGGACCGTTTGCGCCCTGCATGTCCATGCCGAATTTCGTCGCAAGCACGATGCTGTCGCGCTTGCCCTTCAGCGCATGACCCATCAGCGTTTCAGACAGGCCGCGCTCGGCCCCATAGATGTCTGCGGTGTCGAACAGCGTCACTCCGGCTTCGATCGCGGCCCCGATGACCGCATTGGTGCCCTGCTGGCTTTCGGATGCCGTACCCGCCCGGCCGAAGTTGTTGCAGCCGAGGCCGATGGTCGAGACCATCAAGCCGGATTTTCCGAGGGAACGATACTGAATCTCTGCCATGCGTCAAGGCTATCCGCACTAATCGCCCCCAACAGATCGCTGCACCGCCGGTTGTGCACGAATCGACGGTTGCGGCCGGTGGGCGGGTCGCCGTCGCGGATACTCTCGCCGCATGACGATTCCAATCGACAACATCATCACCACAGAAAGCCCGATCGGGCGGCTTGAGATCACGAGCGCGGGAAAGCACATCACATCGCTTGCAATCGAGAGTGGCGGTCGGCTTCCGAACGACGAGTTGCCTGAGAACTCCAATGCACTCCTCGAGCGCGCGGTGCGACAACTGACCGAGTACTTCGACGGCTCGCGGCGCACGTTCTCGCTGCCGTTGGCATTCGCCGGGACGTCTTTTCAACGTTCCGTGTGGCAACGGATGGCGCGACTGCGTTGGGGAGAATGTCTCTCATACGGTGCACTCGCCGTCGAGTCCGGCCACCCGGGCGCGAGCCGAGCGGTGGGAGCTGCAGTTGCCGCCAACCCCATTCCATTGATTGTCGGATGCCACCGCGTTCTCTCATCGACGGGACGTGTCATCGGATACACGCGCGGCGAAGGCGTTCCAACCAAGTTGTGGTTGCTCGAGCACGAGGGGGTAACACTGGCAGCGTAACCGGCCTCGCACCGACAACAGGGCAACGGGCAGAAACGCGACAACGCGAAGGGGGGTCGGGCCGGCGGCCGCTCTCACGGCGATCGCTACGATATACACTTGTGACTCGATGTGATCGCACGTGCCCGACCGCAGGCAGATCACATCAGCCGTCACACAATCGGCGACCGCACTCAGCTGCATAGGGGATGCGCGCTGGGCTACGGACACACCGGCCCGACAATTTGCGGAGCGATTTTCCAGCGCTGCACTGCAGCGTCGCCCCGCGTAAGCTTTGTTCCCTCCACTCAGTGCAGCGTCGATCTCGAGACGATCGTCGCATCTGTGTTAATGAGCTTAGCTCATCTTTCCTGATCGGAGCGAGCATTTCGCTGGCTTTGGCGTGGCATACCCCAGAATTGGGGCGCCGCGTCAGTGGGGCGCCCCGTCATTAGGGCGCCGCGTCAGACGACGAGTTCGAGCTCTCGCATTCCGCCAGGGCCCGTGCCAGTTCCGTGCTGCAGACGAATCCCGCGACTCGCGCCCCACTCGACCAGGCTGTCGACCGAGTCGAGAACGCATAACGACAGTGCGAGTTCACGCACCAACTCGCCCTTTGCGTGTTTATTGAAGTGATTGAGCGCGCGCCGCCTGCCGTCTTGCGTCTCGGTGACGACGCGCAGGAACACAGAAGACGCACCGCCTGGAACCGGGCCTAAAGCCGCGTAAGCCTCGCTTCTGGCATCCAGGATCAGGCCGGAGTGCGAGGCGAGCGCCATGGTGGATGCAGCGGCCCAGTGCTGTTTCAGTCTGAACCCAGGAATGCGCGAGTCGTGGGACAACCGATACGTCGGAATCGGGTCGAGCGCGCCAACGGGGCCGAGAATCGCCGAGTGGATCACGACGTGCTCTGCGAGATACGCACGAGCGTTCGGCGGCAGCGATGATGCGTCAAGCGCGTCGAAGAGCACGCCGGTGTATCTGTCGACAGCCGGCATGGTGGCCGAACGGGTGACAGCGCGGTTGTGCGCGACTTCACCGCGCTGTGTGGGTCCGAGCCGCAGAGCCGCGGCGGCAGCATCTGCATCGCGCGCAAGCGCCTGCACGGCGCGCACCATGACTTGGCGAGGTCGACGCAATTCGGGAAACCGCAAGCGCGAATAGTCGAGCTTGGTGCCTTCTTCTCCCCCAGCACGCTTGGTTTCCGAGGGCGGCAGCAGGATCAGCATGCCGATGAAACTTTGGCCGCGATCACCTTTCGATGAACTCGAGCGCGGCCGCGACGTTCTCGCCGAGGGGCCGCACGGTGTCAAGCGTGATGCGAGGCATTGACGCTGTCGCGCCTTTCCACTCCTGATAGTCTTCGAGGCTTTGCTCAACGGCGTGCCACGAGACCTCCTCAAAGTGCGGCAGGTTGCGCACCCGCTTCTCGAGACGACGCCGATGCAGTTCCTGGTCTGTGCACTCAACCTCGATGACCCGAAGGGTCACGTCGGCCCGTTCTGCGAGATCGCGCCACTGCAAACGGGCGGGCTCCACAGCATTCACCGCATCGACGATCACGGTGCGCCCAGACATGAGCACCTGCTCGGCCATGGTCTCCGCCACGAGATACGCAGCAAGGCCCGTCGGCTGATCCGCGTCGATGCCCGCATGCAGGATGCTCGACTCGATCGGGTCGACAGAGACGATCGTGGCGTTCAACCGCGCCCCGAGCACCTCGGCAATCGTGCTTTTTCCGCCGCCGGGCAGTCCGGCCATGACGACAAGCACTGGCACTGTCACGTCGCCGAACTGGCGATCGATGACGGAGTCAGCGGGGCTCGCCATGGCTGTCAGACCAGCTCCGCCTGACCGGCGACGATCGCGACGGCGTTGTTTTCCACGGAAAGGAACCCGTCGTCGGCATTCGCCGTGATCTTCTCGCCGCCAGGCAACGTGACACGCACCTCACCGGTCGCGAGAATGGCCAGCAGCGGCTCATGACCGGCGAGAATACCGATTTCACCTTCGATCGTCTTCGCGACGACCATCGTGGCCTCGCCCGACCACACTTCGTGGTCGGCCGAGACGACGCTCACGGTCAGCGGCGAAGCCATGCTTAGCCGTTCTCCTTCTGGATCTTCGCCCACTTCTCTTCGACATCCGTGATCGGACCGACGTTGAAGAACGCCTGCTCAGCCACGTGGTCGAACTCACCGCGGGCGATCGCGTCGAACGACTCGATCGTGTCTTTCAACGGAACCGTAGAACCTTCGACACCGGTGAACTTCTTGGCCATGTAGGTGTTCTGCGAGAGGAACTGCTGGATGCGCCTGGCCCGTGCCACGGTGATCTTGTCTTCTTCGGAGAGTTCGTCAACACCGAGGATGGCGATGATCTCCTGAAGTTCCTTGTTCTTCTGCAGAATCTGCTTCACGGTCGTCGCGACGCGGTAGTGATCCTCGCCGAGGTACCGAGGGTCGAGGATGCGACTGGTCGAGGTCAGCGGGTCGACAGCCGGGTACAGACCCTGCGATGCGATCTCACGCGACAGCTCCGTTGTGGCATCCAGGTGCGCGAACGTGGTCGCTGGCGCCGGGTCGGTGTAGTCATCGGCCGGCACATAGATGGCCTGCAGTGAGGTGATCGAGTGACCACGCGTCGACGTGATGCGTTCCTGCAGAATGCCCATCTCATCGGCGAGGTTCGGCTGGTAACCGACAGCGGATGGCATGCGCCCGAGCAGGGTCGATACCTCGGAGCCCGCCTGCGTGAAACGGAAGATGTTGTCGATGAACAACAGCACGTCTTGATTCTGAACATCGCGAAAGTACTCGGCCATGGTCAGGGCGCTCAGTGCGACGCGAAGACGCGTTCCTGGCGGCTCGTCCATCTGGCCGAAGACAAGTGCCGTCTTGTCGAAGACCCCGGCCTCTTCCATTTCGGCGATCAGGTCGTTACCCTCACGGGTGCGCTCACCGACACCGGCGAACACCGACACACCACCGTGGTCCTGCGCGACGCGCTGGATCATCTCCTGGATGAGGACGGTCTTGCCGACACCGGCGCCACCGAACAGACCGATCTTTCCACCCAGCACG
>DATMTC010000460.1:0-1874 GCA_035565115.1 Microbacteriaceae bacterium
CACCCGTGTGAGCCGGATGCTCGAGCGGGCATCCGCGGAGTTGAGCCTCGCCGACTTTCGCATGCTGTCCGCGATAGCGGATGGCGAAGCACGAGCAACGCGGCTTGCTGCCCGCCTGGCCGTTGGCAAACCAGCGGTGAGTGCTGGCGTTGACTCGCTGGAGCGCCGCGGGTACATCGAGCGTTCCCGTGTCGAAGGCGACCAGCGAGCATCCGCTCTGTCATTGACGCCGGCCGGAGTCCAAGCGCACCAACGCGTTGAGGCGGAGATGGTCCGTCGGCTGCGTGCCCTGTGCGAGCGCACGGAAGGCGGCGATCAGCTGATTGCCTTGCTCGGACGACTCGACGACGCGGTTGAAGCCGTGATGGCCGAGCACATCGCTGAACGCGCAGCTGCAAGGAATGGCGCATGACGCGTCAACCAGGATGGCTGCGCCGACTCTGGCGCTACATGCTGCGCCACCGTCGCAGCCTGATCATCGCGCTGTCCGCCGCCGTGCTCGGCAGCGCATGCCAGACGCTCACACCGCTGGTGGCCAGGCAGATCGTCGACGGCGTCATTCTGAGCAAATCGTCCCCGTTGTGGCCGTGGTTGCTGCTGCTTGTCGGCCTCGCTGCCGCAGCGTTCGGATTCGCGTATCTGCGCAGGTATCGTGGCGGCCGGGTCGCGCTCGAGGTGCAGACCGACCTGCGCAACGACATGCACGACCACCTGCAGTCCATGGACCTGACCAACCTCGACCGCATGCCAACCGGGCAACTCGTCGCCCGCGCAAACTCGGACTCGACGCTCGTGCAGGGCCTGCTCATGATGCTGCCTGTGGTCAGCGGCAACCTGCTGATGATGATCCTGTCGCTGATCGTGATGCTGATTCTCTCGCCGCTTCTTGCAATCGTGAGCCTCGTGATCGTGCCCGCACTGCTTGTGATCTCATACCGGATGCGCTCCCGCGTGTTCCCTGCGACCTGGGACGGCCAGCAGCGTGAGGGAGATCTGGCCCAGATCGTCGACGAAGACGTCGGCGGAGTGCGCGTCGTCAAGGCGTTCGGGCAGGAGCGACGTGAACTGCAACGCTTGGCGCATTCGGCAGACGCACTCTATGGATCGCAAATGCGCGCCGTGCGCATCCAGTCCCGCTACCAGCCGCTCCTGCAGGCGGTGCCGTCGCTCGGCCAGGTCGCGATCCTCGCGCTTGGCGGCTGGCTTGCACTGAACAACATGATCACGCTCGGCACGTTCTTGGCATTCTCGGCATACATTGCCCAGCTGATGGCGCCCGCGAGGCAGCTCGCCGGCATCCTGACCATCGGGCAGCAGGCTCGCGCGGGCGTCGAGAGGATCTTCCAGCTGCTCGACATGAAGCCGGCGATCGCGGATGCTCCGGATGCGGTCGACCTGCCAGCTGGGAACGAAGGCGGCGCGAACAAAGGCGGCGCGATCAAACACGGCGCGAACGAAGGCGCCGCGATCGAGTTTCGCGACGTGCACTTCGCATACGACGGCGGGGCGACTGCGCTGGGCGGCGCACTGCCTGGAGCATCCGTACCGGGCCAGGCGGGCTTCAACCTCGTAATCGCTCCAGGCGAGCGAGTTGCCCTCGTCGGCACGAGCGGCAGCGGCAAGTCGACGGCCGCGATGCTCGTCTCGCGATTCTACGATCCGCAATCGGGGTGCGTGCTGGTCGACGGCCACGACGTGCGCGATGTGACCCTCCGTTCGCTGCGGAGCCAGATCGGCGTCGTCTTCGAGGAGAGTTTTCTGTTCTCCGATTCCGTGCGCTCAAACATCGCGTACGGGCGACCGGATGCCACCGAAGCAGACATCGAGGCGGCCGCACGTGCCGCGCAGGCGCACGGATTCATCCAGAATCTTCC
>DATMTC010000461.1:0-3300 GCA_035565115.1 Microbacteriaceae bacterium
CACTCGTGGATGGTCGCGAGGACCTGTTCGATGTAGTCGGGCGCGACGTTCGAGAACCCGCCTCCGATCGCAACATGGCGTAGGTCCAGCAGTGTCGCAACGCTTGCGATCGCTTCCCCGACGGCCGTGCTCGAGCGGCGCGCTGCCTGGATCGCCAGCGGGTGAGCATCCGCGTAGTCCGCGGCGAGTTGCTCACCGGTTGAGCCTTTCCAGCCCTTGCTCTGCGCCCACTCGACGGTGGGTGGGCCGGCCGCCAGGTCTTCAAGTGACACCGATTCGCTTGTGCGCCCTGGGGTGCGTGTGCCGATCTGCAACTGCCCGATGTGGCCGGCATTGCCAGAATCGCCCGCGAGCACGCGGCCGCCCAGGATAATACCGCCGCCGACACCGGTCGAGACGACCATTGCCATGGAGTTGTCGATTCCGCGAGTCGCGCCAAGCCAGTGTTCGGCAAGGGCAATGCACGTTCCGTCGAGCCGCAGTGTCACCGGCGCGTCTGCGACGCGAGCGTGCACGCGCTGCGCGACGAAGTCCCGCACCGTGAATCCGCGCAGTTGCGGAAGATTCAGGGGGGAGATGGATCCGTTCGGCAACGAGATCGGGCCTGCCGACCCGATGCCCGCACCGAGCAGTGTGTCGGTCGGGGTCAACGCGTTGAGCGCGAAGTCCGCCGCCGCACCGATTGCGGCTATGAGCTCGTCGCGGGTTGCATCGGAACCGGTCGGCACACGATGCCTGCTCTCGGCCCTGGGCTCCCCGTCTACATCGACAAGTGCAGCATCCACCTTGGTTCCGCCGATGTCGACGGCCAGGGCGAGGGTTCGAGTCGTGATCGGCACGGCAGAGTCTTTCGATCGAATGAGCTGGTTGTGTGAAGCGATGAGCGGGTCGGCTGAGTGGGTCGGCTGAGCGGGTCGGCGCTTCGATGGTAGTCAAAGCATGCCTTGTTCGACGCCAATCCTAGGCTCACCCTTGCGCCAAATGTTTCAGGCGGTCGACGGAGCGGCGCTTCCAGCTAGTTGCGCTGTTCAACGCGCAACGCCGACTGCGGTGCGAAAGGATGACTGGTCGGCGATGACATCGAGAAGCGCTTCAGCCAGGTCGCCACGCGTGATGCTGAGGCCGAATGGTACGTCTCGTCCCAAGCGTGAACGGTACCGATGACGAGGCCGACCATTGGTCAGGACCGGCGGCCGCAACACCGTCCAATTCATGGCGCTTGCGCTCAGAGCGTGCTCCATGTCGACCATATCGAGGTAAGAATTCTTCAGTGCACGTCTATAGAGAGGCTTGACAACGAAGCGCGAGAACGGGCCATCATTCCGATTAGCGACCCAAGCGCCACTGACCGCCACGATCCGCCCGATACGGACTGCGCGCATTGCCGCCAGACAGGCCCGCACACCATCGGCCTGCACCTGACGGGAACCCGGTCCCCGCGGACCGACCGCGAAGATAACGGCATCCGAACCGTTGAGTGCGGGTTCCAGCTCTGCAGCGTCCCGGGCATCCGCCTTCACGGTCGATAAGAGAGGATTCGGTTGCACGAAGAGTCGTGTCGGGTCGCGAACCACCGCGACCGTTCTCATGCCTCGACCGATGGCGATCTCAACGACAAAACGGCCGGTTCTGCCGGAAGCGCCGATAACGGCTACCTGCATCGCGCAACCTCCATGATCCGCACCGAACCTGCCGCAAACGCATGTGAACATCATCCACCCACCGTCGAGCATTCGCGCTGTCGAGCGCTCGCACGCTCAGCTCTGGCAGTGCTCGCAGAAGAATGTGACGCGCGACTCGAGCTCGGTTCGCCCAAGCTCGCCCGAGCGGATGCGCGTTCCGCAACGCAAACACGGCTTGCCTGAGCGGCCATACACCCAGCTCATCCGGCCAGGGCGCAGGTCACCGGTCGTGCTGCGTTGCACGCGGTCGCGATTCGCGGTGATCAGCCGATGCGCCAGAGCAACCGCACGCGGAACGTCGACGTCGCGAACGGGCCTGGTCGGAAGCATCCCGCGCAAAAAGCACAGTTCGGCAACGTACTCGTTTCCGAGCCCAGCGAGGTTGCGCTGGTCGAGCAGCGCCACGGCAATCGGGACGTCAGGATGCTGTGAGATCCGCCTGACCGCGTCGGCGGCGTCCCAGCGTGGCCACTGTTCAGTCGTGCCTAGTTCTGTTGTTCCCGGTTCAGCCGTGCCGAGCTCAGCCGTGCCCAGCAGATCCGGTCCGAGATGGCCGACAAGCGTGAGTTCGGCGCTTGTCGGCACGATATCGAGCATGCCGAGCTCAAACCCGACCGCCACATGCTCAGTCGTCGAAAGCACGATCCTGGCCTGGAACGCAGGCCGCCGCCACTTGGCGTCCGGCCGATACAGGTGCCAATCACCCTCCATCTTCAGGTGACTGTGAATCGTGAACGCGCCAACCCGCATCAGGATGTGTTTGCCGCAGCTGACGACGTTTTCGACGCGCTCGCCGGTCAGATCAACGGTGGCGTACTCGGGAACGCGCACGTCGCATCCGGTCAGCACCTCGCCTACCAGCGCGCCGTTCAGGCGACGCGCGACGCGAAAGACGGTGTCGCCCTCAGGCATCCGCGACCCGGTTCCGCGCGGGTGCGGTGGATGCCGTCGGTCCGGACGGGCGGAACGACATCACGACCGCATCCGCAGGCCTCGCGGCGTCGCCGTGAAGCCTGATTCGGTCAGCGCATCGCCCAGGGGAGTGCCGAGAACGAATGAACCGTTGACCGTTTCGATCGTGAGCTTGTCGACGCCGCCGCGACGCACGAGTGCGCCGACCGACCTGCCAGCGGCAGCCAAACTGGCCGCGTCAGCTGTGAACGCGAGCACGGTCTTGCCACCGCGCTCGACGTACAGGGCGAGGTCGCCGTCGACCAGAACGACCAGGGCGCCCGCCTTGCGCCCCGGACGATGCCCTGTGCCGGCAGCGGATGCCTCTGGCCAGGCAAGAGCGGCACCGTACGGATTCGCAGGGTCGGTTGCCGCAAGCGCCAGCGCTACACGCGCTGGTTCCCGCGAGCTGTCGGTGACGAAGGTGCGCAACCGATCGATTGTGCCTGCCGTCGCGAACTGTGCTGCCCCCAGCCCTTCGATGAAGTAGCCCCGCCGTGCCCGAGCAGACTCTTCGAATCGGCTCAGCACGGTATAGGTCAGCGCGAACCCGCCAGGGATGCCCTCGTTCATCACCGAGCCGCGCGTGACCACACCGTATCGATCGAGCAGCGTCTCGGCCGTGGCGTGCGCGCGCACCGTCGCATCCGTCTCGGCCAGCGGCAGG